>NZ_JBHVVI010000014.1:0-121342 GCF_042883685.1 Kitasatospora sp. NPDC058190 | reverse complement strand
CACGCGGGGACGGACCTCACGGCGTCGGGTGCCTCAGCCGATGGTCGAGCCGGTGATCGGCTCGGACAGCTCGACGGTCTTTCCGTTCAGCCCGGCCTTGACGAACTGCCAGGTGAGGCCGTTGATCACGCCCTTGTCGAGCGGGGCCAGCCTGGCGAAGGCGGGCTGGCTGAGGTCGATGTGGGTGGAGTCACAGGAGGGACACTGGTCCTTCACCGGGACGGTGACGGTCTTGCCCTGGTAGGTGACCTTGACCGAAATGCCCTTGCAGAGCGGGTCGTTGTTCGGGTTGGCGGAGGTCCACCAGGTGTGCGACACGGCGACCAGCAGCTGTGCGGACGCGTTGATCCGGGTGCCGCAGGCGCCGTAGCCGGCGTCGGTGTAGTAGGTGGCCTTGCCGGTCATGGGCTTGTTGATCGGTATCGCGGCGCCGGCGGAGCCGGCGGTGAGCGCGAGCAGAGCTGCGGCGGCGAGCGGAGCGCCCGCGAGGATCCTGAGGTTCTTGCCGATGGCGCGCATGGTTCGTTCCCTCCGGTTCGACGAAACCCCTGGAGGTCATGGGCATGACAGCAACAAGTCGCCGAATCGGCCGAGCAGTTCGACAACCCGCCCACCCCCGCGACCCCCCGGACGAAGGGAACGTATGCGCTCCACCTCGACATGGTCCAGACCTCTGTGATGTTGTCATGAACACAAGTCAAGGAGCTTTACCCATAGGGCCGAAGGGGCGAAGATACGTGACCGCTCCGCCGCCGAGGGTGTTGACAGGCCGTCACCCACCCCACCCGGAGGCCCGTCACATGCGCACCGCACTCGCCGCCCTGCTCCTCGGCGCCCTCCTGACCCCGGCGATCGCCGCGCCCTCGGCCGCCGCGCCCTCGACCATCGCGCCCCGCGAGGTGAACCAGGGCTACAGCATCCCGGTCGGCGGCGTGACCGACCTCGGCGCGCTGCCCGTGCTCGGCAGCCTCGGGCTGGACTTCGCCCGGCTGCTCGGGCAGTAGCCCTGACGGCAGGCCACCGGACGGTCGCCCGGGCGCCGCGCGAGGCGGGCGGGCCCCGGTCGGTGAAGATCGACGGGATCACCCGACCGGAGCCGCCCGCCCGGGTTACGCTCGTCCCGCGCGGCACCCGTCCGTGCGGCCGACCGAGGGGGGAACGCGTGATCGGGGACCTGCTGCCGGACGTCGTGGTGACCGTGGTGGCCTACGACGACCCGCCGGAGGCCCGGCTGGAGCCGGCCGAGGAGGCGGTGGTCGCCAAGGCCGTCGACAAGCGCCGGCGCGAGTTCACCACCGTCCGCCACTGCGCCCGTGCCGCCCTGGCCCGCCTGGGCGTCCCGTACCGCCCGCTCGTCCCGGGCCTGCGCGGAGCCCCGAGCTGGCCGGACGACGTGATCGGCAGCCTCACCCACTGCGACGGCTTCCGCGCGGCCGCCGTGGCCCGGGCCGGCGTCCTCGCCTCCGTCGGCATCGACGCCGAGCCCGCGCTGCCGCTCCCGGAGGGCGTGCTCGACGCCGTCGCCCTGCCCGTCGAACAGCAGCGGCTGGCCGAGCTCGCCGCCGAGCACCCGGACACCCCGTGGGACCGGATCCTGTTCAGCGCCAAGGAGTCGGTCTACAAGGCCTGGTTCCCGTTGACCGGGCTCTGGTTGGACTTCCACGAGGCCGAGCTCGACCTCTCCCCCGACGGCACCTTCTCCGCCCGGCTACTGGTCCCCGGCCCGGTGGTCGGCGACCGCCGGATCGAGGGCTTCGACGGCCGCTGGGCGGTGCGCGACGGGCTGCTCGCCACCGCGATCGCCGTCGAGCCGTAACCGCCCGTCGCCGCTCCGTTCGCCTCCCGGGCATATCCTCGACCGCGTGACGGTGACCTACGTGATCGACGGCAGCAGGATCCGCAACCTGGACGACTTCTGGGACGTGGTCGGGCAGGAGATGGGCGCGGACGGCTACTTCGGCCGCAACCTCGACGCCTTCGCCGACTGCCTGCGCGGCGGCTACGGCACGCCCGAGGACGGCGACTACGCCATCGAGTGGCGCGATCACGAGGTGTCCCGCCGCAACCTCGGCTACCCGGAGACGGTCCGCCAGCTGGAGCTGCGGCTCACCCGCTGCCACCCCACCAACCGCGAGCGCGTCTCCGCCGAACTGGACGCCGCCCGCGCGGGCAAGGGGCCGACGGTCTTCGACTGGCTGGTCCGGATCATCGAGGAGGAGCACCCGGACAGCCTCCGCCTGGCGTAGTCCCCGCCCCCACCACCGCGCGTCCGGTCGGCTCGCCCCGTCCGGCGGCCTCGCGTCCCGCACGGCGGCCTCACATCATGTCGGACAGCCGGACGAACCGCCGCCCCGCCGCCAGCAGCCCGGGCACCGCCGCCGCCACCCCAGGGGCGGTGCCACCGCCCGGGTGGTTCATGTGGCCGATGACGATCGCCCTGGGCGGGGCCGACGCCACCTCCCGCCGTACCTCGGCGGCGCTGAGCGTGGCCCCGCCGTCCCCGTTCACGGTGAAACCCGCGACGCGTTCGCCCAGGTCGGCGACCACCCGGGTGGCGACGTCGTCGTAGTGCGCGGTGCCGGAGCGGAAGAACCGGGGCGGGTGTCCGAGCAACTCGGTCAGCTTGTGGGCGTTGCCCGTCACCTCGTCGTACACCTCGCCGACGTCACCCGTCCCGGCGATGCCGTAGGCGGACCGGCCGGTCACCGAAAGCGGACGGTGGATGGTGCCGTGGTTGCCGATCTCGAACAGCGGATCGGCGGCGAGCTGCTCGAACACGTCCGGGTTGGCGTCGATCCAGCGGGCGTTCAGGAAGAGCGTGGCCGCGACGCCGCGCCCGCGCAGGAAGCCGATCAGCTCGGCGTCGTAGCCGTTCCCGCCGGGGCCACCACAGGCGTCGAAGGTCAGCGCCATCGCCGACTCGCCCTCGGGCAATTCGGTGATCACCCCGGCGACCTCCAGGCCCCAGTCGCGCGGGGCCGTGCCGCCGTACCGCTGAACCATCTGCGCCCGGGTCCGCTCCCGGGACGCCGCCGGGGGCACGGCGGACGGGGTCGCGGGCGGCGTCCCGATCGGCGCGACGCTCGGCGTCGCGGACGGCGTGCCCGCGGCGGAGACTGTCGCCGAGGCCGACGGCGAGGCCGGCCCCTCAGCCACCCGCCTGGTCCGGCACCCCGTCAGCGCGCCACCGGCCACCGCCGCCAGCAGCGCCCGCCGGCTCAGTGCCACACCGGCCTCCCGACCCATCGCCACCTGCCGTACCAACCGATCTCATGACCACGAACCGACCAATCGTCACTCCCCCCACTCTCCCCCGCCTCCGCCCGGAACCCCTTCACCGACCCGCCCCACCCCGGTGGGCCCCGCCTCATCCCCGGTTCACTCCCCGGGGTAGGCGAACGAACGGACCCGCCCACCCCAGCCCGGAGGCCCCGATGCCCGCCGACCCCACCGCCCCGCGCCACGACCGACACGGCGAACCCGAGGAACCCGTACAACCTGCCCACCCGGCACACCCCGCCCGCCGCGACCTGCTCCGCACCGGCCTCGCCACCGGCGCCGCCACCGCCCTCGGCCTCGCCGCCGCCACCGGCCCGGCGGCCGCGGCCCCGAACCGGGCTGACCAGGCCGACCGGACCCTCATCCTCACCGGCCACCTCCCCACCGGCTGCCCCGACTTCGTCTACCTCCCGGTCGAAGTCCCCGACGGCGTCCGCGAGATCGCCGTCTCCTACGGCTACGACAAGCCGCAGGTCCCGGCCGGCACGCCCGGCAACTCCTGCGACATCGGCATCTTCGACGAGCGCGGCACCGACCTCGGCGGGGACGGCTTCCGCGGCTGGTCCGGCGGCTTCCGCACCGAGTTCGCGATCGCCCGCGACACCGCCACCCCCGGCTACCTCCCCGGCCCGGTCAACCCGGGCACCTGACACATCGCCCTGGGCCCGTACCAGGTGGCCCCGCAGGGCCTGGACTACCGCGTCCAGGTCACCCTCCGGTTCGGCGCACCCGGAGCGGAGTTCACCCCGCGCTACCCGCCGGAGCGGGCCCGCGGCCGCGGCCGCGCCTGGTACCGGGGCGACTGCCACCTGCACACCGTCCACTCCGACGGGCGGCGCCTACCCGAGGAGGTGGCGGCCGGGGCCCGCGCGGCCGGCCTGGACTTCATCGTCTCCACCGACCACAACACCAGCTCCTCGCACGCCGTTTGGGGTCCGCTGTCCGGCCCGGACCTGCTGATCCTGCCGGGCGAGGAGATCACCACCCGCAACGGCCACTGGCTGGCCCTCGGCCTGGAGGCCGGCCGGTTCGTCGACTGGCGCTACCGCTCCCGCGACGAGGAGTACCCGCGCTTCGTCCGCCAGGTCCACCGCTCCGGCGGCCTGGTGGTGCCCGCGCACCCGTACTGCCCGTACGTCGCCTGCCAGTGGAAGTTCGGCTACGAGCAGGCCGACGCCGTCGAGGTGTGGAACGGGCCCTGGACGTACGACGACGAGTCGGCCGTGGACACCTGGGACTCCCGGCTCGCCGTCGCCCTGCGCGGCGGCCGCTCCTGGCTGCCCGCGATGGGCAACAGCGACGCGCACAGCGCCCCCCAGGTGATCGGCCTCCCGCACAACGTCGTCCTCGCCGAGGACCTCACCCGGGACGCCGTCCTCGACGGCCTGCGCGCCGGGCGCAGCTGGCTCGCCGAGTCCGTCACCGTCCGGCTGGACTTCACCGTCACCGGGAACGGCCGCCAGGCCGGCATCGGCGAGGAGCTGACCGTCCCGGCCGACGCCCCGCTGGACGTCCGGCTCACCGTCTCCGGGGTGCCCGGCGGTACGGTCCGCTTCCTCACCGACGAGGGGCAGATGCACCAGGAGTCGCTGCCCGCCGACGGCTCCGGCACGGTGCTCTGGCGCACCACCGCCTCGCTGGCCGCCTACGTCCGCGCCGAGGTACGCCACCCGAAGGCGGACGGCACCCCGGGCAAGGGCAACTCGATGGGCGAGGACCTGCCCTGGGGTCCGATGGCGGCCCTCACCAACCCGATCGTGCTGCGGGTCGACGAGCACTGACCACCTCGGGCCCCCGCCCGCGGACCGGGAGGGGGGACGACTCGGGGCATCCGTGTGGACTAGGTTGATCCCCGAAACGCATCAGTCGTAGGGACGAGGCGATCGGCTGTCCGCATCCGGGCCGACCGGCGTCTTCGCACTCCGACCGCCTCGCCCCGGCTACTACCCGTCCGTCCCCGGCCCGCGAAGGGATCAGCAGCTGTGAACCGTACGACCGTAGGTGGGCCGGAGCTCGGGGGCGGCCGGGGCGCCGGAGGTGTCCTGGTCCTCGTCGACCCGACCGGGGCCGGGGACAGCCCGGTCGCGGGGCTGCTCGCACAGGAGCTGCACCCGAGCGTCCACCTGCGGACGGACGACTTCCTGCGGGTCGTCCGCAACGGCCGGATCCCGCTCCACCTCCCCGAGGCCGAGCGCCAGAACGCCACCGCCCTCGCGGCCGCCGCCCAGGCCGCCTTCGCCTACGCCACCGGCGGCTACCAGGTCATCGTCGAGTGCCCGGCCACCCCGCCCACCCTCGCCACCTTCCGCCGCGAGAGCCGCACCACCGGCGCCGCCCTCCACTACGTCGTCCTCACCACCACCCCGCCCGCCCCCGACGCCCCCGCCAGCCGCCACACCTTCGACACCTCCGACCTCACCCCCGAAACCACCGTCAAGTCCCTCCTCACCGTCCTCACCGCCCGCACCCACCTGCTCGGCTGGTAGGACGGGCCGGCGGCTACGCGCCGACCACGCCGTCGATGGCCTCGCGCAGGAAGTCGGCGTGGCCGTTGTGGCGGGCGTACTCGTGGATGAGGTGGAGCATGACCAGGCGCAGCGACACCTCGGCCTCCCAGCGGGGCTGGTAGCCGGTGACGTCGAGGGAGGGGGCGGCGAGTTCGATGCGGCGGGAGTGCTCGACCTCGGCCTGCCAGGCGGCGAAGGCCTCGGAACGGGTGGCATCGGTGACGTCGTAGGCCACCTGGTAGTCGCCGTCCTCGGACCAGACCAGCGGGATGTCCTCGCCGTTGATCACCTTGCGGAACCAGGTCCGCTCGACCTCGGCCAGGTGGCGGACCAACCCGAGCAGGCTCAGCGTGGACGGCGGGCTGGAGCGCTGCCGCAACTGTTCGTCGGTGAGGCCCTCGCACTTCATGGCGAGGGTCGCCCGGTGGAAGTCCAGGAAGCCGCGCAGCATCTCGCGCTCGCCCCCGGTCAGCGCCGGTACGGGTCGGTTGTCGGTGTTCATCGGTCGCCCCTCCTGTTCGTCGGTGATCACCGGTGATCACCGTGGAATCCCGGCGGACTGTAGCGAATCGACCACCCGGCCGACCACCGATTACCCGGCCGACCGGCGAACTCCGAACTCCGAACTCCGAACCGCGAACTCCTGCCGTCACGTACCGTGTTCACGCCGCCACAGGTTTGGGTACGTACCTCGGCGCGCCCGACGGCCGGGTGCCCATCGAGCAGGAGACCCAGCGGCCCATGGACCACAACCACATCCCGCCGACGGTGCGCCGGAAGTACGGCACCGACGATCTGTCCCAAGCTGCCGCCTTCGCCGGCGGCTTCCTCAACTTCGGCGACTGGCAAGGGATCGACCTCACCGCCGCCACCCCCGACGACCGGGTGCGCAGCCAGGAGCAGCTCTACCGACGGGTGCTGCGCGCCTTCCCCGATCCACGCGGGCAGCTGCGGCTGGCGGAGGTCGGCTGCGGGCGCGGGCTCGGCGCGGCGCTGGCGCTACGGGAGTTCCGCTTCGCGACGGTGACGGGTGTGGACATCCATCCGGACCAGATCGAGCGCGCCCGCGCCGTCAACGCCAAGGCCCTGGCCACCTACCCCGACCGGCTCGTCTACACCCTCGGTTCGGCCGACGAACTCCCGTTCCCCGACGACTCCTTGGACGGCGTCTACTCCGTCGAGGCCGCCCAGCACTTCCGCGAGCTCCCGAGCTTCACCGCCGAGGCCGCCCGCGTCCTGCGCCCCGGCGGCCGACTGGTGGTCACCACCTACTTCACCGCCCCGGGGGCCGACGTCGCCGAGCGCCTCAAGATCCTGCTCGCCGGCTTCGCCGAAGGTCTCGACGTCGCCCACCCCCTCGACGACTTCATCACCGACCTGACGGAGGCCGGCTTCACCACCGTCACCACCGAGTCCATCGGCCCGGACGTCTGGCCGGGCCTCGACCGCCACCTCGCCGAGGCCGTCCCACCCGGCCACTGGACCCGCCACTTCCTCACCGCCTGGCGCGACGGCCTGCTCGACTACCACCTCGTCACCGCCGACCGCTCCTGAGCCGTACCGGACGGCGCCCCGGCCGGAGCGCGGCCGAGCCGTGCGGGGTGGTCCAGTCGGACAGGGCCGCGCCGCCTGCCCGGGAGGCGCCGGTCCGCACCACGCACGGACGGGCCCGCCCCGGGCTTCGAGGCCTTCGACTCCCCACGGCACAGGGCAGGGCCTCCCGGTTCCCCGGCGGGCTTCGAAACCCGCCGGGCCACCGAGAGGCCCTGCCGTGACGCCCCGGCCGCCCCGCGACCACCCGACCGCGACCCGACCGGGAGCCGGCCCGATCGGCGCGCCTCAGGAGCGGCACCGCGACGGCTTCCCGCAACGGGGCGACACCCGTCAGACGTCCGCGGTCTGGACCTCCCGCGGCGCGGCCGCGGCCTCGGCGGTCTTCGCCGGCCGGTCGGCGAGCTTGAGCCAGATGACTCCGACGATGATGACGGCCAGCCACACGGCCTGGACCGCGGTGAGGGTCTCGTCGAAGATGACGGGGCCCAGCAGTGCCGCGCCGACGGACCCGATTCCCGCCCAGACGGCGTAGCCGATGCTGACCTCGATGGTCCGCAGCGCGGCGCTCAGCGCCCAGAGCGTCAGCAGGAAGAAGACGACGGCGACCAATGACCACGTCAGGCGGGTGAAGCCGTGGCTGCCACCGACGGAGAGGGCGTAGCCGACTTCGAAGCCGCCGGCGAGGAGGAGCATGATCCAGGAATTGGCCGAGGTGCGTCCGGTGTTGGACATGTGCACGAGTCCTTTCGGGAGATGAGTCGGGTGGGGGCGGGATTCTCAGGCGGCGCCGCTGAGCTGGAGGCCGACGACGCCGGCGATGATGACGGCGATGCCGACGGCCTTGCGCCAGTTCAGGCGCTGGCCGAAGAGCAGCGCGCCGAGGAGGGTGATGCCGATACCGGCGACGGAGGTCCAGATGGCGTAGCCGACGCCCACGTTGAAGGTGAGGAGCGCCTTGCTGAGGAAGTAGGTGCCGAGGGCGCCGGTGATCAGGGTCGCGGCGGTCCACGGGCGGTTCTTGAAGCCTTCGGCCTTACCGGCCGCGATGGCGACGGCGATCTCGAAGATGTCCGCGATCGCGAGGTAGAACCACTGCATGGGGGGTCCTTTCGTTCATTGAAGGTCGGCGTTGCACGGGGGACAGTCCGCCGTCCCGCGATCCGCTGTACCGGCGGAGGGGGGCGGGAACGACGAAGCGCTGCTCCGCCTGGACGTCGTCCGGCGGTGAAGGGGGTGGGGCCGTCCGACTCGTGGTCGGTCGGTACGGCCGGGCGGGCGCGCTCCGGCGTCGCCCGCGGCTGTGCACGGCCGGGGTCGAACGGCGTCAGTGCCGTTCCGTCGGCCGGTCGGTGTGGAAGCCCGATCCTCGGGTCAGGTCAGCACCCGTCGATTCCGCAGGCGGGAGCGTCTCCGGCGACCGCCTGTTCGGCCTGGGCGTCGAGCACGGCCTTGCGGATCTGGGCCACGGTGGGCACGCCTTCGATGCGGTGGCGCCCGTCGATGATGATCGTGGGAGCGACGGAGATGCGGAAGGCCTCGGCGGTCCGCAGCGCGTCCTGGTGGGCCGCGGTGTAGGTGCCGGCGGTCAGCGCCGCGGTGAAGTCGTCGCCGTCGAGCCCGAGTTCGGACGCGATGTCGGCGAGGACCTCCGTGCGGCCGATGTCCCGGTTCTCCTGGAAGAAGGCCCGCAGGACGCGCGGGGTGTACTCCGCGGCCCTGCCGTGCTCGGCCGCGTACTGGTAGCCCTCGAAGGCCAGCCGGGTGTAGGGCTGGGGGGAGACCGTGGGCAGGGTGATGTCCACGCCCATCCGTCGGGCCATCGGGTAGACCGCGCGCTCCCAGATGGCCGGCAGGTACGGGTCCTCCGGGCGCAGCGTCGGGGTGGGGTGGGGCCGCAGTTCGAACGGCATCCACTCGATCTCGACGTCGAGGTCGCGGGTGGCCTCGTGCAGCGGACCCTCGGCGAGCATGCAGAACGGACAGACGTAGTCCGACCAGACCCTGACGCCGATGGTGCCGGTGGTCTTCTCGGTCATGGCCGCCCCTGTTCCATCGCGAGGAACTCCTCGAACGGCTTCGTCCCTTCCGGGATCTGCAGCAAGGTCACCTTGACCGGCCAGGTCTCCGGATCCTCGGCGAAGATCGAGTACGAGTTGGTGTAGTCGAAGCCGTACCGCGCGGCCGTCTTGCGGTCGACCACGTTGACGATGTGGGTGACGTTGAAGTACAGCGAGGCCATGTAGCACAGGGCGCACGGCTCGCCGGAGGCGATCAGGGTGGCCCCGGCGGTGGCGTGCAGTCCGTACTTGGCGGCGGCCTCGCGCAGTGCGGTCACCTCGGCGTGCGCGGTGGGGTCGTTGTCCTCGCGCACCCGGTTGACGCCGGTGCCGAGGATCCGGCCGCGGTTGACCACCACGCCGGAGAACGGGATGCCGCCCTTGGCGACGTGCTCGCGGCTGATCCGTACCGCCTCACGGGCGTACTCGGTCAGCTCGCTCTCTGAAAGCTCGGAATAACGCAACGCTGCTCCCCCGCTCAGACCGCGGCCGGGGTGTGGGCAGTGGGCGCCGTGACATCAGGCATGGAGTCCCCAGTAGTTGCTTGTATGTACATGTTCTTTGAGCCCGCAAGAGACTTGAGCGAGCAGATAGAGCTTGCATGAACATACATCTTGCTGTCAATCGCTACTACTCAGAACATTGCCCGATGCCTGGTCATCGGGGTGCGGGGTGACGGTCCGGCACGCGAGCACCGGACCGACCGACCAGCGAAGCCCACCACCGCGAAGCCCGCCACCGCGGGGCCGGACGACAGCCTCAGACCGCGACCGGATAGCTCAGGGCATTGTCCTGCGTCCACAGCGCGCGGGGCCCGAGCGGCGGCCTGGCCCGGCCGTCGCCTCCCGCGCCGAGGCCGGGACGGGCGTTCTGCCGGTCGGGGTCGGCCGCCAGGCGGCTGTAGGTGAAGGCGGCCGAGACCAGCGCCATGTGGTGGTGCCAGCCCGGAAACGAGCGACCCTCGAAGTCCCTGAGGCCGAAGCCCCGTTGGAGCAGATCGACGGTCTCACCGGTCGCCGGGTGCCGCTCCGCGTACTCCAGGAGCTCGTCGACCGGCCGGTGCGCCATATTGGTGATCCACAGCTGTCCCGGCCCCGCCGGGTGCCCGTCGGGCCGGGTGAACAGGCGGAACGGCTGGGGCCGTTGGTCGGCCGCGACAGCGCCGGGAATCTGGACCAGAGCGTCACGAACGGGCCCCCGCCCCGGTCTCACGCCGCCGGGGCGGACCTCCGCGCTCCGGTCGCTCAGCACCCGGGCGGCCGCCGTCACCGGTCGGCGGGAACCGGAGGCGTGGGGTTCGAGCGGGGCGAGCGGGAAGCCGTCGGGGATCGCCACGACGAAGTCCAGCCGGCGCTTGATCAGTCCGTCCAGGAGCCGGCGCGAGTCCATGTAGCCGTCGAGGTCGACGACGACCGGGACGGGGTCGTACTGCGAACGCTGTACCATCGCGTCGAGCACGTAGAGGAGTTGGCTCTCGGTCGAGGCCGTGGCCGTCTGTGGGACACGGGCCCGCTCGCGCAGGGGGCCCTGGGCCCACGGCTCGGGCAGGAACAAGCACCAGCCCACGGGAAACTCACCCGCGTCGGTCGACATGAAGACCGCCGCCCCCACTTGGCAGTTGACGGTCCGTCCGGTGTGTGGGATGAAT
Source organism: Kitasatospora sp. NPDC058190 (assembly GCF_042883685.1). Lineage (NCBI taxonomy): Bacteria > Bacillati > Actinomycetota > Actinomycetes > Kitasatosporales > Streptomycetaceae > Kitasatospora > Kitasatospora sp. NPDC058190. The sequence continues at coordinate 110,297 of NZ_JBHVVI010000014.1, read as the reverse complement.
CGGCGGTGCACTCCGCACGATTTCTCACCGCGCTTGGGCAGGACGACAGGGGCGGCCGTCCACGCCCGGGGCCGGACACGGCCCTCGACCCACTGGCGCAACTGGTCGCACACCGGCTCCCACTCCCAGGGACTCTCGTTGATGAACTGGTGCAGAGCCTGCGATGCCGTCGGGGAGTCGCTCGCCACGGCCGCGAGCCGGCGGATGGACTTCTTGCCGGGCGTGCTGAGAAGGCCTTGGACATATGCGTGGGCCCACCTGCGCTGGTCGGCCCGACGCAAGTGTCCGAAGAGCTGGTCAGTGAACAGGGCGACGGAGTCCCATCCCCTCATAGTTTCCCCTCCCGTGTTGCGGCTGCGGGCTTTCACACAGACGCATCCACAATAAAGAATGAGCACTATTTTTTTCTGGGGGAAAGGGTTTCCTGCCGCCACTTCGCCAACTCCGCACGCACCATGGCGTGAACCCGCCGGGTCGGATCCGAGGGCGGGAGCGGCCAGGCCTCGCAACGGGTGATGTCACGGAGTTGCGCCTGCGACTCGGCTTCCGCGGAACGCCGGAACGCCGGAACGCCCACGAACGGTGGTCGTCGAGCTCGATTTCGCGCACGGTCCGGGCGCACGGGAGCGCGCGGGTCGACGTCGAAGGTCACACGACAGGGCGCGTCCCGGCCGGGCGACCGGAGTGCCGTTCGATCACCCGTCGTTCCGCCCGGACCCCTTCCGGGATTCGCCGTGCGAGAGGGGCGGCGCGGGCATCCGATCGTGCTCGCGGGGGTCGCGCTCGCGGTCCGGTCGGGCACTGAAGCCCGCGGCGGCCCGCTGCCACAGCTGGCCGAGCTCGTGCTCCACGGCCCGCACCGGGTGGCCGGAGCGCAGCCGCGCCTCGGCCCCGGCCAGCAGGTAGGCGACCAGCAGCTCGATGTCGGCGAGCTCCGCGTCGGTGGTGCCGCCGGCCCGGGCCAGGTCGAGGGCGTGCAGCAGGGTGGGACGCCAGGCCTCCTCCCAGGTGGGCTGGGAACCGGGGCACTCGTACGCGAGTCGCATGGCCGCATGGGCCCGGACGTCCTGGTTCAGGAAGGCGGCCAGTGACTGGGTGAGCCGGCTGACCGCGGTCAGCCCCGGCGTCGTGAGCTGCTGCACCTCGTGCAGCGCCGAACGGACCGCTGACGCACCGGCCTCGACGACCGCGAGCGCCAGGTCCTCCTTGGTCAGGAAGTGGAAGGTCAACGCCCCCGAGGTGACGCCGGCGGATTGGCTGATGCGCGCCAGAGTGGCGCCGGTGTAACCGTGCCGGGCGAACTGTTCGGCCGCGGCGTCGATCAGGGCGGCCCGGGTCTGCTCCGCGCGCGCCTGCCTCAGCACAGCGGCGCGCTCCGGTACCGCGTGACGGGCGCGGCCGCCGACCGCCGGGCGTCCTGGGGACTTCGTGTGAGTTGCATAGCCCCTCCGACTGGTTCGTGTACCTGCCCCGCGACGACGCGGCAAGCATACCCCGGCCCGCCCGGGGCCTGACGCGTCATCGAATCCCCGTTCGCCCGGCCGGCACCGGCTGCGTCCGTCTCCGCTCGCGTTGGAGTCCGACCGTGCGCTCGGACGCCGGAGGACCGGGGCACGTGGGCCCACGGGGCGTGGGGCCCGGCCGTGCCGAACCGCACCGACCGGGGCGAGGAACGTCGTTCGCGTCCGGACTGATCGCGCGCGACGTCACCTCGCCTCGCCCCGGGGTGCGGTGGATCCGACCCACCCGCCGAAGCGCCGGGTGCGCGGCGCCCCGGCACATGGCGGGGTCTTCCATTCGGACCGGCGGCGAATACCCGTCGAACGGATTCCGAATAGGGGTAAGCGGGTTGAATACCGGCAGCCGGGAGAAAGGGGGGAGCCGCCGGATCCCGTTATGAGCGTGGGGAGTTCACAAGGGGGCCCGACAACCCGCACTTGCCTGCGCCTTTACGAGCGCGCGGACGTCACCTCAGGGCCGACAGGTGCGTACCGTCCGGCCGGCCGTCCACCGCCGCAGCGTCGAAGGCGGGCGGGGCCTCGTGTCGACACGCACTGCGCCGGCAGTCGTACTGGAGGAAGTTCCGCAGCTGGTCCGTCCGCCGCAGATGGCCCTTGACCAGGACCATGCCGTACATGTGGTCCCCGTCCTCCCGCCAGCAGATCAGCGGGATGCGGTAGGTGTCGCCCTCCGGGGTCCCGAAGACGGCCTCGTAGCCGTGTGCGTCCAGCAGGGTCACGAATGGTCGTCCTTCGGGGTCGTGGCGAACAGGTGCCCGTACTCGGTGATGCCGTGGGCGGTGGCCGCGGCACCGGCGAGGTGGAGGGCGTGCCAGAGGATCACCTGGTTCGCGGTGACGACGTTGAAGCCGAGCTCGTCCTCCAGGGCCTTGATGGTGCCGACCGCCCGGATGCCGTTGCCGGCGACGAGGACGGCCTCGGGCCGGTGGGCGGCCACCGTGGTGCGGATCCACGCCGACAGGTTCTCGGGCGTGATGGCCTTCTGGTTGGAGGGCAGGCCGCAGGGGCCGTGGTAGACGACGTCGTAGCCGAACTCGCCGAAGTAGTCGGCTCCCTGGCCCGAGAGGGTGTCGTCGAACCACGGCGGGTTGACCACCGCGATCCGGCGGGCGCCCAGCGCGTCGAACGCGGCGCGCGCGGCCCTGGTCGTGCCGGTGATCGGCAGCCCCCGGGTGACGGGCAGCAGCCGCTCGTACAACTCCCGCTCGCCCTGCGCCTTCAAGGCGTAACTGGAGGAGGTGAAGCCGAGGGTCAGCGCGTGCAGCGGGGAGGCCGCGAGCAGCTCCACGGCGTTGTCCAGGTACGGGGCCTGGACGAAGGCCAGGATCGGGTCGTGCGGGATCTTCTCGTCCATCTCACCGCCCGGGCGCATGGCGGCGAAGTGGATGCGCGAACCGTGGATGGACACGGAGGCGGGGGCGACGGCCTGCAGTTCGGCCTCCGGGCCCACATCGGCATGCGGCACGACGACGCCGATGCGGGTCGAGGCGTCCCATCCGTCGACGGGCGAGGGCGTACTGGTCATGGAGACTCCTACCGGGTGAGCGTGGATTCGTCGGCCAGGCGGCCGCCTCGGACGGTGCCGGTGCCGCCGGCGTCGAGGAACCTGGGGTGCTTGCGGCGCATCGCTTCGAGGACGAAGTCGTAGGGGACGTCGTCGAAGGAACCGTGGTCGGTGAGGAACTCCATGGCGCCGCCCCCCTCGTGGGGGTGGTAGAGGCTGTCGCTGAGCCCGTCGAACTCCAGGGCCCGCATGCCGTACAGCTTGCAGAGCAGCTTGTTGAACACCGGCGTGGCCTTGACCCACTTGCCCTCCAGGTGGACCTGGGTGAGCCCGTGGAAGAACACGTCGCCGCCGATGTGCTCCAGGAGGCGGGGCGAGGCGAGGTGGTTGCGCACGTCGCCGTACACCAGGCGGGAGGGGACGCCCAGGGCGCGCACGGCGGCCGCGTACAGCGCGGACTTGTGCAGACAGAAGCCGGACTTGGTGGTGGCGGTGTGCGAGGCCTTGAGGCCCTCCCGGGACAGCGGGGCGCCGTAGACCTCGTAGTCGACGCCGTCGCGCACCGCGTAGTACAGCTCGATCGCGTTGGTCCGCCGGTCCGCGGAGCGGTCCTTGACGGCGTGGTCGATGAAGGCCTGCACCTCGTCGGTCTCGTAGTCGAGGAATTCGGTGGGGCGCGTGAGGTGGTCCAGCTGGTCGGTCATGTCGGGATTCCTGTCGCTCAGAGTCCGAGGAGCATGGCGATGCGGTTGCGCTGGATCTCGGAGGTTCCGGAGTAGATCGTTCCGGCGATCGAGTTGCGCAGGTCGCGCTCGATGCCGTGCTCGGTGAGCACGCCGCGGCCGCCGTGGATCTGCACCGCGTCCAGCGCGGTCTGCACGTTGGCCTCCGACACGACGGTCTTGGTGGCCGCGAGGTCGAGCGAGGCGTCCTCGTTGCGTTCGACCTTGGCGCCGGTGTCGGTGAGCCACTTGCGGGCCGTCTCCACCCGGATCTTCATGTCCGCGATCTTGTGGGAGATGCCCTGGTAGGAGCTGATGGGCCGGCCGAACTGGCGGCGCTCCTTGGCGAAGGCGATGGTCTCCTCCAGGCGCCGGGTCATCTCGCCCAGGGTGATGGAGAAGCCGAAGAGGACCTCGCGCTTCATCACGTAGTCCAGGACCCGGAAGCCGGCGCCCTCCTGCCCGACCCGCCGGCTGACCGGGACGCGCAGCTCGTCGAAGGCGAGCGTGCCGATCGGGCTGGTGCGCAGACCGATCTTGTCCATCGAGGGGCCCACGGTCAGGCCGGGGCTGCCGGCCTCGACGAGCAGGGTGGTGAGGCCGAAGGGGCCCGGCTTGCCGGTGCGGACGTACAGCAGGAACAGGTCGGCGACCGGGGCGTTGGTGATGAACATCTTGTCGCCGCTGACCACATAGTGGTCGCCGTCACGGCGGGCGACGGTCGCCAGGTTCATCGCGTCCGACCCGCCGGACTGCTCGGTGATCGCGTGCGCGGTGATGGCCTCACCGGACATGATCCTCGGCAGGTACTTCTCCTTCAGTTCCTGGCTGCCGAACCGCTGCAGGGGCGTGCCCACGGACACGATCTGCGTCGAGGCGGAGAAGGAGAGGCCGGCGTCGTTGGAGGTGTGGCCCAGACCCTCCAGCGCGCGCATGGTTTCGGTGAGGCTGTGGCCGGCGCCGCCGAACTCCGGCGCGAACGGGACGCGCAGCAGGCCGGTCTCCTGGAGCGTCTTCCACTTCTCGTGGGGGAAGACGCCCGCCGCGTCCAGCTCGCGGGTACCGGCGTTGAGCTGCTCGGCCCACGGGGCGGTGAGGTGAAAGAGGTCATCGGTCACGGGAGATCCTGGGGTCCCTTTCAACGGTGTATCGGGGCGGGTGCGGATCGGGGAAACAGTGGATCGAGGTGAGGCCATGACGACGTTCCATGGCCCGGCCGACGGCCACGCGCTCGCACGCCCACGCGGCGTGACATGGCCCGGCCCCGACCCGAAGCCCGCCGGGGAGCGGGCTTCGGGCCGGGACTGGTGGACTGGCGGCCGGTGGGGCGGCGGCTCAGTACTGGGAGAACCCGTCCTCGGACAGGGTGTGCTTCTCGTCGCCGTTGATCGGCGGGTTGAAGATCGACACCAGGTGGAGGTCCTCGTCGGCGGAGGCCACCAGGTAGTGCGGGTCGTGCTGGTTGAGGACGTAGATGGTGCCGGGGACGATCTTGTGGCGGGTGCCGTCCTTCTCCACGACCTCGCCGGAGCCACCGATGCAGTAGCAGGCCTCCAGGTGGTGGCGGTACTGCAGGGCGCTCGAAGTGCCCTTGCGCACGAGGGTGTCCGCGACGGCGAAGCCCATGCCGTCGATCTTGGTGAGGAGTCGGTAGCTCAGGCCGTTGCCCCACTCGACAGGGGCGACGTCATCGAGGCTGCGGGTGAACATCTCTCTGGTTCTCCTTCGGGATCGGGTTGTGCGGCGGTGAGGTGCGGTCGGTCGGGCGGGACGGCTCAGTCGTCGGACGGGACGCTGTGCGGTCGGCCGGACCGGGCGGAGCGGTCGGAGCGGTCGGACCGGTCGGTCAGGCGGCCGCGGCCGGGCGGTGCTCCGCGATCATGGCGACGATGGCGTCGAGGGTTCGGAAGTCGTCCGGGCCAAAGTCGATGTCGTCGACCGGGATCTGATAGGCGGAGGTGAGGTGCCCGAGCATCTTCACCAGGCCGAGACTGTCGATGACTCCGGAGTCGAGCAGGTCGTAGTCGCCGGTGAGGTCCGAGACGTCCTCCCCGGCCAGGAACTGGGCCACGACGTAGGCGCGGACCTCAGTGGCGATGGCTGTGGTGCTCATGCGTCGCTCTCCTTCAGGCGGTTCTGCTTGATCAGGTTTCGGTCGGGCTTGCCCGTCGAGGTGCGGGGCAGCGGAGCGGCGGTGAGGTGCACCGACGCCGGGATGGCGTGCCGCGGCAGCTGCCGGCCCAGGTGGGTGCGCAGTCGGAGACTGGTGAGGCCGCTGCCCGGGCGGTGGGTGACGTGGGCGTGCAGGCGGACGCCGGCCTGCGGGTCCGGCAGCGGCACGACCACGGCCTCCGCGACGTCCGGGTGGGCCGTGATCACGTTCTCCACCTCCTGCAGGTTCGTGCGGACGCCCCGGACTTTCACGTGCCAGTCCGCGCGCCCTTCGAGGAAGTACAGGCCCTCGGTGGTGCGGGTGACGATGTCGCCGGTGCGGTAGAAGACCCGGCCCTCCAGGTGTGTGAACACCGCGTCGTTCAGGTCCCGGCGCAGGTAGCCGCTGGTCTGGAACGGCGTGGACACCAGGAGTTCGCCGGTGCCGGCCGAGGCGAGGGCTTCGCCCTCGGCGTTGACGACCAGGGCATCGGTGCCGCGGATGGGAAGGCCGATGGGCATCGGGCCGTCCACGGCGGTGGGATCGACGCGGTGGATGAAGGAGTCGTTGGTCTCCGTGCAGCCGAACACGTTGTGGAACGCGGCCCGGGGGAAGGCCGGCGCGACACGCCGCAGCAGGTCGGCCGGCATCCGGTCGCCGGTGAAGATCGCGTGACGTACGGCGGCGAAGGTGTCGCCGTTCTCCAGGAGCAGGCGGTACATCATCGGCACGCCCTGGACGAAGGTGACGTCGTGCCGGGCGGCCAGCGCGGCCAGGTGCGCGGCGTCGGTCGCCCGCTGCTGCTCCACCAGGACGACGCACGCTCCGAGCTGGAGGAAGGTCCAGACATCGAGCAGGGCGAGGTCGAAGTTGAGGGGTGCGTACGACAGCGCGGTCTCGTCGGGCGTCAGGGCGAACTCGCCGACGGCCCAGTCGGTGAAGGCGTCGAACCCGGCGGTCTCGATCGGAACGATCTTGGGGGTACCGGTCGAACCCGAGGTGGTCAGCAGCAACCGGGTCCGGGCCGGATCCGGCACCGCGAATCCCTCCGCCTCGCCCTCGTCCGCCGGCACCGGCGCCGCGGTGAGTTCGCCGTCGGCGGTGGCGGTGAGCAGGTGGGAGACCCGCGCCTGGTGTGCCAGGCGCTCCAGCGCGGCGCCGCCCAGGTCCGGGGAGGGGGCGAGGGCGATGTGGCCCTCGTGGAAGACGGCCAGCAGCAGCGCGACGGTCTGCGGGTTCTTGTGCGCCGGCACGCAGACGGTGCTGCCTGCCGGGAGGTTCAGCTGCGACAGATGACCGCGCAGACTCCGGGTCAGGTCGTTCAGCCGGCCGTAGGTGACGGCCTGGTCGTTGAAGTGGAGCGCGATGTGGTGGGGCCGGTCCTCGCCGTGGGCGGCGACGGTCTCGGCCAGGAGGGACGATGGCACGGCGGGATTCCTCGCGGTCGGCTCAGCCGCCGGCAACAGGTACCGATCGACTGTTCGAATCGTGCGGTGTCGAGGTTGACGGTACCTGGGCAAGTGCATGCTTGGTCAAGCATGCACTTGGCGAAGTGGGTGTGACGCAGGACACCGCAGTTGCATGTCCAAGCAAAAACCCCGAACGCGAAGTGCGTTCGGGGCTGAGGTCGGAACGGGGCCGGCCGAGCCGGCGCGGGTCAGACCTGGGTCGCGCGGAGGGCCTGGACCGTGGGGCCCAGCTCGGGGTCGGCGGTGAAGGTGTTCAGCGCGGACGACAGGACCTCCGCGTAGGTGGCGCGCGCGGCCTGGTAGCGCTGGCGCCCCTCGTCCGTGATGACCGCGTAGACGCCGCGCTTGTCCGACGGACACAGGTCCTTGAAGGCGAAGCCGGCCGTTTCGAGGCGGCCCACCAGGCGCGTCACCGACGACTGCCCCAGACCGACCTTGTCGGCCAGGTCCTGCATGCGCAGCTCGCTCGTCTTGGAGTGGTGCAGGTGCTCCAGCGAGCGGTACTCCGAGAGCCCGATCCCGTGCCGCCGCTGAAGGGCCAGGGCCAGTTCGCGCTCCACGTACGCGTGGAGCGCGAGCACCCGGTTCCATGCGGCCTGATCGGAGGTGCGTAGGGGCGCGTGGGATGAAGTTGCCATAGGTGCCTCCGTTGCAAGGGTGTTGCTTGACAGAAGAGTACATGCGCATGCAAGATCCTGGCGCCCCAGAGTTTGCTTTTTCGAAGATTTACGGGCCAAGGCTGGTTGCACGTACAAGCAATCTCTTCGATGGACGCACCGCCCACAAGCCTCAGGCGACCAACGGCTTCAACCGCGCCGGCTCGTGCTCCATCCGCCCGCCGACCACGGCACCGCCCACCGCATCGAAGGACGCCGCCGACATGAGCATCCGCGCCCATTTCACCCCGATCGATCAGTCACCCCACCCGGAGCGGGACCGCCACGTCCTGGCCACGGTGACCTACGGCGACATCGCCGGCCTCAGCCGCTTCCAGCACGGCCACCCCGACCTGACCATTCCGATGGCCGTCACCGGTGGCGACGCCTTCCGCGAGGTGTGGACCGTGGCGGACCGGCCGCGCTGGGTCCTGCGCGAGGACAACGCCTACGCCCACGACGGCCGCCACCTCTTCGTCGCCGGGCTCCTCCCGGAACAGGACGTCTACACGCCCCCGGTGCGCGCCCTCTACGAGAAGGCCTTCGCCCTGGTCAACCACCTCGACTACGGCCACATCTTCCGGATGTGGAACTTCGTCGGCGACATCGTCGGCACCAACGCCGAGGGCATGGAGGTCTACCAGGACTTCGTCCAGGGCCGCGCCCAGGCGTTCCACACCTACATGGGGGACAGCACCGCCCAGCTCCCCGCCGCCACCGGAATCGGCACCCAGGGCCGCGGCATCGCCTTCTTCCTGCTGGCGACGAGAAGAGGAGTGCCCCGGCACATGGAGAACAGCCGGCAGACGTCCGCCTACCACTACCCCGACCAGTACGGCCCCAAGTCGCCGAGCTTCGCCCGGGCCACCGTCCTGGACGACACGCTCTACGTCTCCGGTACCGCGTCCATCCTCGGCCACGAGACCGTCCACCACGGCGACGTGCGGGCCCAGACCCGGGAAACCCTCGACAACATCGCCCACCTGATCTCCCGCGAGAACCTCGCCCCCCAGGGCATCGACGCGGGCCACGACCTGAAAGACCTCCGAATGATCAAGGCATACGTACGACATGAGGGCGATATTCCGGCGGTACGCGCGGTCTGTGAAGAGAAACTTGGTCTTGGCGTTGAGGTGAAGTACCTCAACGTCGCCGTCTGCCGCGACGACCTCCTCGTCGAGATCGAGGGCCTCGTCCCCGCTCGGGGGTGGGACCTGTGACCGACCTCAAGGTGGGCATCGTCCTCCCCGGACGCGAATGCGTCATCGACGAGGGCCCCTACCCCGCCAACCTCGCCTCCATCGCCGCCCTGGCCGAGGAGTCCGGCTTCGACTCCATCTGGGCCGGCGAATCCCCCCTCGCCCGCTCGCGGATGAACCCGCTGCTCGCCCTCGCCGCGGCCGCCACCGCCACCGAACGCCTCCAGCTGGGCACCGCCGTCCTCATGCCGCTGCGCCCTCCCGTCCACCTGGCGCACGAACTGGCCTGCCTCGACCGGATCTCCGGCGGTCGGCTCGTCGCCGGCATCGGATCCGGCTTCGCCTCCCCCGCGACGGAACGCGAATTCGCCAACTACGGGCTGGACTTCACCACCCGCTTCGGGCGGATGCGGGAGACCGTCGAGATCTGCCAGGCCCTGTGGGCCGCCCGCGGCGAGCCCGTCTCGTACGAGGGACAGCACTACCGGCTCCAGGACGCGGCCCTGCTGCCCCTGCCGCACCAGCCGCAGGGCCCCCCGCTGTGGATCGCCCACTCCGGGCCCAAGATGCTGCGGCGGGCGGGGCAGCACTTCGACGGCTGGATGCCCACCTCCACCACCCCCGAGAAGTACGGCGAAGGCTGGGACCAGGTCGACGCCGCCCGCCAGGAGGCGGGCCGCCCCGCCGACGCCGTCACCGGCGCCGTCTACCTCTCCGTCGCGGTCAACCGCGACCGCCAGCGGGCCGAGGACACCCTGTGGTCCTACTTCGACGCCTACTACGGCCTCCCCCTCACCACCATGCGCACCACCCAGGGGATCTTCGGCGGAACCCCGCAGGAGGTCGCCGACTGGCTCAACCGGTACATCGAGAACGGCGCCCGCCACCTGATCCTGCGCCTTCCCACCGACGAACTGACGGAGGCCGGCTACCGCACCGCGCTCCAGCGGACCGCGCAGGAACTGCTCCCGATCCTCCGCAGCCTTTGACATCCTCCCCGTCCTGATGGACGGGGATTCCTCCCGCTCCTGCGGCACGGTCGCCCGTGGTCCGCTGGTCGCCGAGGCGGGTTCCCCGTTCGACGGGCCGCGCCTGGCATGGGATCGCCACGCCAGGACTTGCCGGCCCTCCAGGGGCGTTTAGCCTGTCCGCCTGCCCGGCGGCCAGGATGTTCCGAGCAGCATTGAGGTCACGGTCATGCCACACACCACACGCCCCGCAGACCCACTCGCGGACCGCGAGCGGCTTGGGCCCGTCACGGTGCCCGCACTCCGAGCAGAGCTGGGAGGACGGGAACGCGCGGTGCACGATGCCGATGTGGCGCCCGTACCGGACTGCCTTCTCCTCCAGCAGTCGCCGGAAGGTGGACCATCCGGCATCGTGAGCGGACTTGGCCACGCGGCCTCGGGCGAGGCCGTGCACGTTCAGATCCTCCAGGTACACCGCTTGGGTTTCACGGATGATCCTGGTGGTCTGCTTGTGCAGCCAGTCCATGCGGGCGTCGGCCACCTTGGCATGGGCCTTGGCGACCTTGATGCGGGCCTTCGCCCGGTTCTTCGAGCCCTTGGCCTTGCGGGACAGCTCCCGCTGCGCGGCCTTCAGACGCTTCTCCGCCTTGCGGAGGAAGCGAGGGTTGTCAATCATGCTGCCGTCGGAGAGGACGGCGTAGGTGGTCAGCCCGAGGTCGATGCCGATCTCGGCATCGACCTCGGGCAGGTGGTTCGGTTCGACGTCCACGACGAAGCTGGCGTGGCACCGCCCGGACGGGTCCAGAAGGATCGTCACGGACGACGGGTCAGCGGGCAGTGCCCGAGACCACTTCACCCGCACGTCGCCGATCTTCGCCAGGTTCAGCTTCCCGTTGCCCCGGATGCGGAACCCGTTGCGGGTGAACCGCAGGCTCTGCCGGGTGTCGCGCTTCGACTTGAACCGGGGCAAGCCTACCGGGCGCCCCTGCCGCTTGCCGGACACCGAGTCGAAGAAGTTCCGGTACGCGGTGTCCAGATCCCGAAGGGACTGGATCAGCGGATCCACCCCGACCGAGGCAAGCCACGCCCGCTCCGGGGTCTTCTTCGCCGCCGTGATCACGGACTTCTGCAAGTCCGTGGACTTCGGGTACGGCAGGCCACCCTTGCGGGCTTCCTTCCGCACCGAAAGAGCGTCGTTGTACACCACCCGAGCACACCCGAACGTCCGCGCCAGCGAAACACGCTGACCCTCCGTCGGGTAGAGGCGATAGGAGTACCTCAGATGCACACAAACAACCTACCGGCAGGCACTGACAACGACTCATGTCAGTACCTCCGGAGATCGCTCCGCTGCTTCGCGGCTCCGATCCAAGGAGCCATTCCTCCCCGGCCTGAAGGCCGGGGCATCCAGGGAGACCAAAGGTGAACCGCGAAACGCAGGCGCCGGCCTGGGCGGTGTGGGCGGCGGCCTGGCCGATCACCGCCGTGTTCATGCTGTCCAACATCCCCACCCCGCTGCTCGGCGTCTGGCAGGAACGCATCGGCTTCTCCACCGGCACCGAGACCGTCATCTTCGCCGCCTACATCGGCGGCCTGCTCCTCGCCCTGCCCTTCACCGGGGCCCTGGCCGACCGGTACGGCACCCGCCGCGTCCTGGTCCCCGCCCTGGCGGCCGGCCTGATGTCCTGTGCCCTGTTCATGACGGCCACCCACGTCCTCGCCCTGATCGTCGCGCGACTGCTCACCGGTGTGGCAGTCGGCGCGGCGCTCTCGGCCGGGACCGCGGCGGTCGCCCACGTCGGAGGGCCCGAGCGGCGCCCGCAGGCGGTCCTCGCCGGGTCGGTGGCCATCGGCACCGGCCTGGCGACCGGCCCCCTGCTCGGCGGCAGCGTCTCCCAGTACTGGGCGGCCCCCACGGTGACCGTGTTCGTCCTCGAAGGCGTCCTGCTCCTGACCGCCCTGGCGGTCGTCCACACCCTCCACCTGCCAGCCGCGCCGGCCTCCCGGGAGGCGCCCACCGCGGGATGGCTGCGCCTGCCGTCGGTCCCCCGCGCCAACCGCCGCGGCCTGGCCACCAGCCTGATGGCCTACATCCCCGGCATGACGGGCACCTCCCTCCTGCTCGCCCTGGGTCCGATCCTGCTCGGCTCGCTCCTGCACACCGGCAACCGCCTGATGACGGGCGGGATCGGCTTCATGATGTTCGGAGCGTCCACCGGCATCCAGTTCGCGATCAAGAAGCTGCCGCTCGGGCGCATCCTCACCATCGCGGGCGTCGTCACCGGGATCGCCATGCTCGCCACCGCCACCGCCGTCCGCACCCACTCCCTCGCCCTGCTGTCCGTCGCGGCGATCCTCGCGGGCATCGGCCAGGGCATGGGCCAGTACGGCGGCTTCTCCCGCCTGGGAACCGAGGTCACCCCCACCCGCCTCGCCGAGGCCAACGCGGCGCTCAGCGCGGGCGGCTACCTGTTCGCCGGCATCCTGCCCATCCTCACCGGCTACCTGAGCGACGCCACCGGAATCGCCACCTCCTCCACGGTGTTCGCGGCCCTCACCGGCGCCGCGGCACTCACGGGATCGCTGCTGGTGAACTCGACCCGCGTGCGGACACCCCGGCCCACCGGGGGCACGGCGGACGCCCCACCGACGGCGGCCACCGCCTCCGGCTCAGCCCAGCTCACGCCCAACCGCCCTTCCCACTCCGGGAGATGACCTCCACCCGGGCCCGACCCGGCACGCCTCCCCAACGGCGCGCCCCCACCGGGGGCAGCCGACCGAGCAGGTCGACGGCGGCTTCGCCGGCCCCGCGAACGGCGCCCGCCGTCGTCCGAGGGGCCGGCCCCGGCGGTTCGACGACGAGGCGCCGGTCCCGTCGCGAGGCCGGAAGTCGGCGCCCCAGCGCCGAACGCGGGGCGTCGAGCCGGGTCATCCCACGCCCACCGGGACGCGTTCCGGCGCCGCCACCGCCGCCAGCCGTCGCAGGCTCGCCCGACGCTGGACCACACTCAGGCCGGTGGAGGCGACTCCCAGAGCCAGCCAGCCGACCGGGCCGGCCACCATCACCGCGCCGGTCAGCAGCATCGGGCCCACCGACCTCTGCACCGACTGGGACATCCCCGCCACCCCCAGGTACGAGGCCCGGGCACGCGGCGGCGCCAGGCTGACCGCCAGCTCCCAGGAGCTGACCGAGCGCATCAGCTCCGCCAGTGTGACCAGCGCCGCGGCGGCCAGCAGGGCGATCGTGGCGGTCCAGGGGCCGCCGCCGGTCGAGAGCGCGATCAGCACGCAGGTCGCGAGCAGCAGCACCCCGTACCAGCCCACCGCCGTGGTCGCCCCGCGCGGGCGCTCGGCCCAGGCGGAGACGCGCATCTGCAGCAGCACCACGAGCACGGTGTTGAGGGTCAGGAAGACCGGGACGACGGCGTGCGGGGCGTCGGTGTGGTGGATGAGCCAGAGCGGCAGGCCGACGTTGAGGATCGAGTCGTCCAGGCACATCGGCAGGTCCAGCAGGACGAACAGCAGGTAGCCGCGGTCCCGCCAGGGGCTCGGCGCGGCGGACGGCTCGCCCGCCGGCGGCCCACCGGCCGTCGATCCGGCAGCCGCTCCGTCCACCGACTCGGCGGCAGCCGTCACCAGCCCGCGCCCGTCCGGCTCCTCGGTGCGCCAGATCATCGTCGCGGCCAGGACGTACGAGAGCGCGTTGGCCACGATCAGCGCGCGGTAGGCGGTCGTGGTGCCCACCGCCAGGCCGACCGCCGCGATGCCCGCGCCGACCGCGTACCCGGCGTTGGCCACGCTGCGGAACAGCGCCTGGTACGTGCCGCGCCGCTCACCCGCGACCCGGGTGGCGAAGAGCATCTCCAGGGTCTTGGCGCCCCGTTCGGCCAGGCAGGTCAGGGCGACGACCACCAGCAGCGCGGCGTAGTGGTCGACCACCAGCAGCAGGCCCATCGTCCCCAGCCGCAGCAGGTGGCATCCGATCAGGAGCCCGCGCACCGGCAGCCGCTCGGCCGCCCGCCCGGCCAGCGGCGACCCGGCGATCCCCGCCACCGCGCCGACCCCGAGCAGCAGCCCGAGCCGGCCCGCGTCCATCCCGCAGACGTAGGTGAAGTACAGCACCGAGGCCGCCGCCCAGACTCCGGTCCCGGTCCGGTCCACGCCCCCTGCCAGCAGCATGATCCGCGCGTCCCGCCCACCCGGCGGCCGCCGCAGCTGCGCCAACAGTCCGTTCCCCCGCATGCGCAGGTCCCCCGTTTCACGATCACCATCAATCTCGACGTCAAGATACTTCATATCGAGAGACATGGGGAACCCTCGACGGCCGGCGCCTCCGGCGGCACCTCCTCCGTCGGCCGATTGTCAGTGCCGCCCGCTATGGTCGCGCCCTGACATGCCATCACCAGGGGGAACCACCATGACCGCACCGGGCAGCAGCCCGCTCACCATCGCCGAACTCGTGGACGGCTGGCGCCGGGTCGGCGTCCGCGAGGGCATGGCGCTGATCGTGCACTCCTCGCTCTCCAGCCTCGGCCGGGTCGAGGGCGGCGCGCAGGCCGTGGTGGCCAGCCTGCGCGAGGCGGTCGGGCCGGGCGGCACCGTCGCGGCGCCCGCCTTCACCACCGGCACGGTCTGCGACCCGGCGCCGGAGCAGACCGGCGTACCCACCCCCGAGGTCGCCGAACTCCGCGCCGCCGTCCCGCTGTTCCACCCCGACCTGCCCTCCCGGATGGGCGCGGTGGCCGAGGCGCTGCGCGCCCTGCCGGAGAGCCTCCGCAGCACCCACCCGCAGGCCTCGGTCGCCGCCGTCGGCGCCCACGCCCGGGAGGTCACCGCCCGCCGATCGCTCGGCTTCGCCGTCGGCCGGGAGTCGCCCTTCGGTGCCCTGCACGACCTCGACGGCTACGTGCTGCTGATCGGCGTCGGGCACAACCGCAACACCTTCCTGCACTACGCCGAGACCTTTGTCCCCAACCGCCGGCTCAAGCTGCGCCGCTTCCCGATGGCGATCCAGGGCGAGCGGGTCTGGATCGAGACGCTCGACGTGGGCAACGACAACGACACCCACTTCCCGGTCGTGGGGCGAGAGTTCGAGGAGCAGGCCGGCATCCGCGAGGTGCTGGTCGGCAACGCGCCCTGCCGTCTCGTCCCAGTCCGCGAGCTCATACCCTTCGCCGTCCGCCGCCTCACCGAACTCCTGGCGGCGGACGGCCCCGGAGCGGCGTAGCCCGGCCACGCACGTTTCCGTGAGCGGCCGGGCCGTGTCCGTCACCCAGCTACGCGGCTCGGTGTCAGTGCTGCTCGTCGTGCAGCGAGTTGGTGTCCTGGATCTTCTTCCAGGACTTCGGCTCCACCGGCAGCTGCCCGTCACCCCGGTCCGCGCCCGGCGCCAGCGAGGCCGCGGCCGGGGTGCCCGCCGGCACCGGTCCGACGGCGGGCTTGGCGGCGGTGAACAGCCAGGTGGTGAAGAGGTCGCCGAGCTTCTTCCCGGAGACCTTCTCCGCGTACGCCTGGAACTCCGGGATGGTCGCGTTGCCGTAGCGCCGCTCGGTGGGCCAGCCCTTGAGGATCTGGAAGAACTTCTCGTCCCCGACGGCGTTGCGCAGCGCCTGGATGGCCACCGCGCCCCGGTCGTACACGGCGCTCGCGAACTGGTTCTGCGCGCCCGGGTCGCCCGGCTTGACGGTCCAGAACGGGTCGTCGGCCGGGTGCGAGGCGTAGACGTAGTCGGCCAGCTCCTGCGCGGTGCCCTCGTCCTCGTGCTCGGACCAGAGGAACTGCGCGTACCGGGCGAAGCCCTCGTTCAGCCAGATGTCGCTCCAGCGCGAGAGCGAGACGCTGTCGCCGTACCACTGGTGGGCCAGCTCGTGCACGACCACCGAGGTGTTGGCGCCCTTGGAGAACTGCCGGGGGCTGTAGAAGACCCGGGTCTGGGTCTCCAGGGCGAAGCCGGTCGGGACGTTGGGGACGTAGCCGCCGACCGAGCTGAACGGGTAGTCGCCGAAGATGCCGCTCAGCCAGTCCACCAGCTCGCCGGTGCGCTCGACACTGGCCCGGGCCGCGTCCCCGTTGTCCCCGAGGTCCTTGCTGTACGCGTTGTAGACCGGCAGCCCGCTCGGCGTGGTGTCCGTGCTGATGTCGAACTTGCCGACCGCGAGCGTGGCCAGATAGGTCGCCTGGGGCTTGTTCTCGCGCCAGCTGTAGCGGGTCCAGCCGGCCTGGGAGGTGGCGCCGGCCAGGATGCCGTTGCTGATCACCTGGTTGCCGTCCGGCACCTGCACCGAGACGTCGAAGGTGGCCTTGTCGCTCGGGTGGTCGTTGCTCGGGAACCACCACCAGGCCGACTCGGGCTCGCCCGCCGCCACCGCGCCGTCCGGTGTGCGCAGCCAGGCGGTGAAGCCGTACTTCTTCACGGTGGACGGCACGCCCTTGTAGCGGACCACCACGGTGGCCTGGCTGCCCTTGGCCAGCGGCCGGGCCGGGGTGACCTCCAGCTCCTGCTCGCCGCTGGTGGCGAAGGTCGCGGGCCGCCCGTTGACCCGGACCTCCGAGACGTTCAGCGCGAAGTCGAGGTTGAACCGGGACAGGTCCTGGGTCGCCGTGGCGAGGATGGTGGTGGTGCCCTCCAGTTCGTCGGTGGCGGGCTGGTACTTCAGCCGGATGTCGTAGTGCGAGACGCGGTATCCGCCGTTGCCGTAGGTCGGGTAGTAGGGGTCGCCGACCCCGGCCGCGCCGGGTTGGAAGTCGGCGGCCGAGGCGGGGACGGCCAGGAACAGGCTCAGGGCACTGGCAGCAGAGACGATCAGCCTCTTGCGCAACGTGGTCCTCCAGGATCACCGGAACGATGGGTCGGATCGATCCTTGTCCCGGTGGCCCTCGGCCCACTCCCCAATTGTGAGATGTTCATGAAAAGAAACGCGCCGAAATGACGCCGCCGCAGTACTGTCACCCGTCCCGGCCGTCACCCACGCCCCACGGCCGTGCGACCCGAACGGCCGCCGCGCCGGCTGCCCCGCCCCGAGGGCGTTCCGCTACGCCCCCAGCACCACCGGCGCCCGGACCAACGAGCCGTACTCCGTCCACGAGCCGTCGTAGTTCTTCACGTGCGGGTACCCCAGCAGCTCGGTGAGCGCGAACCAGGTGTGCGCGGACCGCTCGCCGATCCGGCAGTAGGCGATCACCTCGCGCTCCGCCTCCACGCCCTTGCCCGCGTACAGCGCCCGCAGCTCCTCGGCCGAGCGGAACGACCCGTCGTCGTTGGCGGCCTGCGACCAGGGCACGTTGACCGCCCCGGGGATGTGCCCCGGCACCTGGGCCTGCTCCTGCGGCAGGTGCGGCGGCGCGATCAGCTCGCCCCGGAACTCCGCCGGGGAGCGGACGTCCACCAGCACCGCGTCCGCGCCGGGCTTGGCGAACACCTCGGCCTTGGCCAGCACCTCGTCCCGCAGCGCCCGCAGTTCGGGCCGCTCCGGCCCGGTCAGCCGGTAGCCGGTGTGCTGGTAGTCCATCACTTCCCGGGTGAGCTCCCGCCCCTCCAGCTCCCACTTCTTGCGCCCGCCGTCGAGCAGTCGCACCGGCCCGAAGCCGCGCAGCCGCAGCAGCCAGTAGGCGTAGGCGGCGAACCAGTTGTTGTTGCCGCCGTACAGCACCACGGTGGTGTCGTCCTCCACCCCGGCCGCCCGCAGCAGGCGCTGGACGCCCTCGCGGTCGACGTAGTCGCGGCCGACCTGGCTGTGCAGGTCGGTGGTCCAGTTCCAGCCGACCGCGCCGGGAATGTGGTCCCGGTCGTAGGCGGTGCTGTCCTCGTCCACCTCGACGACCCGGATCGTCCCGTCGTCCAGGTGGTGGGCCAGCCACTCGGTGTGCACCAGCGCCTCGGGGTGCGCGTAGCCGTTGCCGGTCATCCCAGGCCCTCCTTCGCTCTGCCCAGGCTGCGGCGCCCGACCACGGGCGGGGCAGGCCGCGCTGGGCACGGCGAGGCTCCGGCGACCGGGCCGGACAGTTCGAAGCTACGCCGACCCTCCGGCCCGGTCCACTCCGGCCCGGACCGGCCCCGTCAGCCGGCCCGCCGCGCCGTCCAGCCGGGCCAGGTAGTACAGGTTCAGCACGTCCCCCTCGACGCGTTTCACGTCCACCAGCCGGAACCCGGCCTCCGCCAGCATCCGCCGGGCCGTCTGCTCGCCCCAGACCGTCCCGAGGCCCTCGCCGTCCTCACCGAGCGAGACCGTCATGCAGAAGAAGGTCGAGAAGGTGTACAGCGCGGGCGCCAGCGGGTGGTCGATGTTCTCCTCCAGCTTGCTGCTGGCGTCGATGTCGCCCATCAGGAAGACGCCGCCTGGCCGCAGCGCGCCCGCGATCGCGGCCAGGGTGCGGGTCGGCCGGGCCAGGTCGTGGATCACGTCGAAGGCGGTGACCAGGTCGTACCTGCCGGTCAGCTCGGCGCAGTCGGCGACCTCGAACCAGGCGTTGTGGAGGCCGAGTTCGGCCGCCGCTTCGCGGGCGGCGGCGACGCCCTCGGCGGAGATGTCGATCCCGGTGAACCGGCTCGCGGGGAACGCCTCGGCCAGCACGGTGACGGCGTGTCCCTGCCCGGTGCCGATGTCCAGCGCGTCGATGCCGGCCCGTAGCCGCTCGGTCAGCCCGGGCACCATCGGCACGATCGCGTCCACCAGCGCCAGGTCGTACACCCGGGCGGTCTCCTCGGCCTCCAGCTGCTGGAAGCGCGGGTAGGCCGAGTACGGCATTCCGCCGCCGGTGCGGAAGTGGCCGAGCAGCTCCTGCTCGACCTCGCCCATCATCGCGAGGAACGGCATCATGCCCGCCAGGTTCGCCGGGCCGGCCGTTCTGGTCAGTGACGCCGCGTGTTCGGGCGGCAGCGTGTAGCGGCGCTGTTGCGGATCGTACTCGACGAACCCGGCGACCACCATGCCGCCCAGCCACTCGCGCACGTAGCGCTCGTTCAGCCCGGCGGCGCGGGCGATCTCCTCGCTGGTCGACGGCGCGAGCCCGGCCATCAGGTCGAAGAGCCCGGTCTGGTGGCCGATGCTGGTCAGGAGTCCCAGGCAGGCGTCGTTCAGGACCTCCAGCACGCGTCCGGCGAAGTCCTCCTGCTTCGCCACATCCAGATCCCGTACGGACATCACTCCTCCTCCGTAGCCGGGACGGCGACCCCCTCCCTGTCACGCTACGCGCATGCCATCCGGGCGGGCAGCCCGACGATTCCAGGCGGTCGCCGAACTGCCCCGCACGTCGCCGGAGACCGGCCGGATCGGAGAGGCGTCAGTGGGTCAGGAGAAAATCGCCGAGCGCAGCTTCAGCCGGTCGCCGAGCTTCTTTCCGGGGTTCATGACGTAGAAGACGTCACCGTTGCAGTCGAAGTCGAGGAACACCGTCGCCGTGGAGGTGGTGAGGTTCTCCGGAGCGAAGCCCGGATTCTCCTCGGTGGTGAACGGAAGGTTGACGCACTTGCCGCTCTCCGGGTCGGCGAGGCCGGTCGGAACACCCGGACCGACCTTGTAGAGGAAATCACCGGTGGCGGCGTTGGCGGACATCGGAACGGCAAGGACCAGGGCGACGGCACTGGCGACGGCGAGCGCGGCATTGCGGAGACGCATGGGTGAGGGCCTTTCAGGTGGTACGCGAGGTACCAAAGGAATTGGTGCGAGATCACCCTAGAGGCCCAAAATCCGCAGAAACGGTTCTCCCAATCCACTCGTTCGAGTGGTTTAAAGAGCAAAGCCGCTACTCACCTCGCTCGCCAGTGCCTGTCCGTATCAGACGCCCGGTTCCCGGATTCCGCAGGTCAGTTCGGCGGCGCCGTGAACAGGTACCCGGAGTCGATCAGCGCCGGGAGGTACGACCTCAGCGCCGCCACCGTCTGCGAGCGGTCCCCGCCGCCGTCGTGGTTGAGCACGATCGACCCGGGCCGGACGTCCTTGAGGATCCGGTCGGTGATCGCCGAGGTGCCCGGCTGGGCCCAGTCCCGCGGATCCACCGACCAGCCCAGGTTCCGCATCCCGAGGTCGGCGCTCACCTTGAGTGACACCGGCGACCAGTCCCCGCCCGGCGCGCGGAACCAGGTGGGCTGCCGGCCGGTGGTCCGGTGCAGCAGGTCGGAGGTGCGCTCCAGCTCGTCCCGGACCTTGTCCTCGGACATGTGCCGCAGGTCCGGATGGGTCCAGGTGTGGTTGGCGATGTGATGGCCGCGGTCCGCGATCTCCTTCACCAGGCCCGGGTGCTCGACGACGTTCTCGCCGATCAGGAAGAAGGTCGCGCGGATCCCGTGCTGCTGCAGCAGGTCCAGCACGGCGGGCGTGTACCGGGGGTCCGGGCCGTCGTCGATGGTGAGCGCCACCACCCGCTGCGCCGGGTCCAGCTCGTACACCGGCTTGCTCTCCGCATCGGTGAGCACCCGGCGAATGGGCTCCAGGCCCGGTGCGGAGGCCGAGCCGAAGGGCGGCACCGGTGAGGGCACGGCGGGCGAGACGGACGGCCACGGCGACGGTGTCACGAGCGACGCGGCCGAGGGCGCCGGGGCGCCGGGCCCACCCGCCGCCGCGGTCTCCGGAGCGGCCGCCGAGGTGGCGTGATCCCCCTCGTTCCAGGGGCTCTTGCAACCGGCGGCCGCGCCCAGCAGGGACATCCCCGCGGCGACCAGCAGCAACCTACGCGAGGTGATCCGAGATGTCACCGAGGCTTTAATCTGACGATCTGACAGCATTCTGGATGCTTCCCCCGCCGGTCACCGCCGATCTCCAAGGGCAACTCCGACGGACCCGATCACCACTCCGACGGCCCAGGGCGACCGGCCGTACACCCCGCACGCCCGGCCCTTCCCCGGCTCTTCCCCGACCGGACGCCCGGCCTCCCGCCGAGGCCGCTACGCTGTGCTCCCCAGTGTGATGATCCGCCATCAGAGGACGTGGCCATGACGACGAGTCAGGACTTCCCCCAGCAGGGCCCGCAGGACGAGGACGCCGCCGAGCCGAGCCAGTGGGAACGTTTCGGCGTCGACACCACCACTCCGCACTCAGCGCGCGTGTACGACTACTGGCTGGGCGGCAAGACCAACTTCCCGCCGGACCGCGCCATGGGGCAGGCCATCGAGGAGGCCGTGCCGAGCGTCAAGGAGATGGCCAAGGCCAACCGCGCCTTCCAGGGCCGGGCGGTCCGCTACCTGGCCCAGGAACACGGCATCCGCCAGTTCCTCGACCTCGGCACCGGCATCCCCACCTCGCCGAACACCCACGAGATCGCCGAGGCGGTCAGCCCCGGCACCCGGGTGGTCTACGTCGACAACGACCCGATCGTGCTCGCCCACGCCCGCGCCCTGATGGTCTCCAGCCCGGCCAGTCGTACCACCTACATCCACGCCGACCTGCGCAAGCCGGAGGAACTGTTCGTCGACCCGGCGCTCACCTCCACCCTGGACCTCACCCAGCCGGTCGGCCTGCTGATGATCGCCGTCCTGATGCTGATCGCCGACGAGGACGACCCATGGGGCCGGGTCGCCGCGCTGCGCGACGCCCTGCCCGTCGGCAGCTGCATCGCCCTCACCACCCCCACCCCGGACTTCGACCCGGAGGCGGTCGGCAAGGTCGCCGAGGCGGCCCGGGCCGGCGGGATGACCCTGGTGCCGCGCGGCTACGACGACGTGCTCCGCTTCTTCGACGGCTGGGAGCTGGTCGAGCCGGGCGTCGCCCCGGTCCTGGCCTGGCGCCCGGACGGCGAGCCGCCGGCCGACCCGAAGGCGGCGTACTACTGGGGCGGCGTCGCCATCAAGCGCTGACGCCGTCGAGCGCTGAGCACCCCCGGGCGGGACGGCCGCGCGCCGTCCCGCCCAAAACGTCACTTCAGCAGCCGCGACAGCCGCCGGTCCGCCAGCGGCTTGCCCCCGGTCTGACAGGTCGGGCAGTACTGCAGCGAGGAGTCCGCGAAGGACACCTCCCGCACGGTGTCCCCGCAGACCGGGCAGGGCCGGCCGGTCCGCCCGTGCACCCGCAGCCCGAGCTTCTTCTCCGCCTTCAGCTCCCCCGCCGCCAGCCCCCGCGAGCGCTCCACCGCGTCGCGCAGCGTGCTGCGGAGCGCCTCGTACAGCCGCGCCGTCTCCTCCTCCGTCAGGCCGGCCGCCAGTTTGTACGGCGACATCCGGGCCGCGTGCAGCACCTCGTCCGAGTAGGCGTTGCCCACGCCCGCCAGCACGCCCTGGTCGCGCAGCACTCCCTTGAGCCGGCGGCGGTCGCCCCGCATCAGGGCGGCGAAGTCGTCGAAGGTGAAGCCGGGGTCGAGCGGGTCCGGGCCGAGCCTGGCCACGCCCGGCACCTCGGCCGGATCCTTCACCACGTAGACGGCGAGCCCCTTCTTCGTCCCGGCTTCGGTGAGGTCGAAGCCGTCCCCGGCCTCGCCCTCCAGGCGCACCCGCAGGGCGAGCGGGTTCCTCGGGCTCGGACGCGGCGGCTCGGCGGGCAGGCCGTCCTTCCAGCGCAACCAGCCGGCCCGGGCCAGGTGGACGACCAGGTGCAACCCGCCGACCTCGATGTCCAGGAACTTGCCGTGCCGGGTCACCGGCCCGACCGTCCGCCCCTCCAGGGCCGTCACCGGCGGGTCGTACGTCTTCAGCGCGCTGATCGCCACCGGCTGCACCCGGGCGATCACGCGCCCGGTCAGCCGCTCGGACAGGAAGGCGCTCAACGCCTCCACCTCGGGCAGCTCCGGCATGCGCCCAGTCTCCCCCACCCCGCGCCGCCCCGCTCCCGCGTCAGCCGCCCCTCCCCACCACCTGCCCCGGCCCCCCTTTTGCCTCCCCCCGTCCCGAAGAGCAGGCTGGGACCCGAGGAGGCCCCGCAACGAGGGAGCGCGACATGGAGGTCCTCCCGGCCGAAGGCCGGGGAAGATTCACCGAGGGGCGCGCGTTGTGCCAAGCGCCCACCCAGCGCAGCGAGGAGGGCTCATGAGCACTCTTGAGGAACAGATCGACATCGCCGCCCCCGTCCTCGCCGCCTGGGAGCAGCTGCACCGGGTGCGCGAGTACCCGCAGTTCGTGGACGGCGTCCGCAGCGCGCACCCGCACGGCAGGAACCTCGCACACCTCGGGGTGCAGGTCAGCGGTACCGAGCACTCGGTCGACACCGAGATCACCGATCTCGGCCGGGGCCGGGTGATGTCCTGGCGGACGCTGAACTCCGCCCATCTGCGCGGCGCCTTCGCGCTGCTGCCGCTCGACGCCCGGCACACCCGGTTGCAGATCCGGGTGGAGTACGACCCGGAGGCGGTGCAGCGGGAGTTCGGCGGCCCGCGCGGCTTCGCTCAGGCCGGGGCGATCGAGCGGGCGGTGCGCGAGGACCTGGAGCACTTCCGGGAGCTGGTCGAGGCCCGGGTGAGTGCCGCCGACGGTCACCGGAAGGACTCCCACAACGCCCCGTAAGAAACACATAAGCCCAGCTCAGGACGGGCGGTGAGGCTGTTCACAGCCCGCCGTCCGGCCGACCGTTCCGCTTTCGACCTGTGGCAGACTCGGATGCCATGGACATCGGCCCGGTCACCAGGACGCTCCGCGCGGCGGTCTTCGCCGCGCTGGTCGTGCTGCTCGCCGGGCTCGGCCAGGTGCTGGTCACCGGCCGGGCGCTGCCGGTCGGCACGATGGGGCTGGCCGCCGTCGCCGTGTTCGTCGTGGCCTTCGCCCTGGCCGGCCGCGAGCGCGGCTACCCGGCGATCGCGGCGGTGTTCCTGCCGCTGGAGCTGGGCGTCAGCGCACTCTTCGACCTCGCGCAGAGCACCTGTCCCTCCCTGCCGCCCGGCGCCGCGCACGGCTTCCAGCCGCTGCTGTGCGGCGGCGGCTCGCTCGGCGGGTTCCTGCTCGGCCACGGCGTCTCCCAGCAGGCCGGCGTCCTGCTGCTCCTGCTGCTGCACACGGTGATCGCGCTGGCCGGCGCGTTCTGGCTGCGCCGTGCGGACGCCGCCCTGACCGGGCTCGCCCGCGCGGTCCGGATGCTGGGCGAGTTCCTGCAGCGCCACCTTCCGGCCGCCGCCCGCTGGTTGCTGCTGCTCGCCGCGCCCGTCCCGGCCCGCCCGGTGGCGCGGGTGCCGTTCCCCCGGGCCAGCCGCGCGCTGGTCCCGGCCGAGGACGTGGTCGTCCGTCCGGCCGTCCGGCGTGGTCCGCCGGTGTTCGCCCTGGCCGTCTGAGCGTCCCTTCGCTCGGCCGGTCCTCGCTCCCCCGCGCGGACGCAGATCCGTTGCGCCCGCGCCTGCGCATGCCCGAGAGCACACGAGAGCACAGGACGACACCCCATGAGCAACACCCGTAAGACCGACAAGCAGACCACCGCCACCGAGCGCATGCGCGCCGCCCGCGCCCAGGCCGAGCGCTCCGGTCGCACGCGCCGCCGGGTCGTGGTCGGCGGCGCCTGCGCCGCCGTGCTCGCCCTCGCGGCGGGCGTGGCCTTCGCCGTCGGCGGCTCCTCCGGCTCCTCCTCGGACGCCGCCGCGAACGGCCCGCTGGTCGTCCCCGCCAACGCGACCGGCACCAACGGCACCGTGATCACCTACGGCAAGGCCGACGCCCCGCACACCCTGGAGGTCTACGAGGACTTCCGCTG
This sequence comes from Kitasatospora sp. NPDC058190, assembly GCF_042883685.1. Taxonomy (NCBI): domain Bacteria; kingdom Bacillati; phylum Actinomycetota; class Actinomycetes; order Kitasatosporales; family Streptomycetaceae; genus Kitasatospora; species Kitasatospora sp. NPDC058190. The sequence goes on along the minus strand of NZ_JBHVVI010000014.1, from coordinate 85,513 downwards.
CCCGTTCTGCGAGCAGCTGGAGACCACCACCGGCAAGACCGTCCAGCAGCTCGCCGACAACGGCACGTACAAGATCGAGTACCACCTGGCGACGTTCCTGGACAAGAACCTCGGCGGCAAGGGCTCGCGCACCGCGCTGGCCGCGGCCGGCGCCGCGCTCAACGAGGGCGTGGACAAGTTCAAGCAGTTCCACGACGTGCTGTACGCCAACCAACCGGACGAGCACAGCGACGCCTTCGGCGACGTCAACCACATCCTCGACCTGGCCGGCCAGGTGCCGGGCCTGAAGACCGACGCCTTCGTCAAGGCCGTCCAGGACGGCACCTACGCGCCCTGGGCGGCCAAGGTCAACGAGGAGTTCGACAAGAGCGACGTGACCGGCACCCCGACCGTCAAGCTGGACGGCAAGAAGCTGGACGTCCTCAGCAGCGGCAAGGCCGCCTCCCCCGAGCAGTTCACCGCGATGGTCAAGCAGGTGACCGGGTGACGGCCGCCGCCCCCGCCGCGCCGCCGAACTCCGCGCGGACCTACGGCGCGAGCCGTCCGTTCGCGTGGCTGCTGGTGGTCGGCGGCCTGGTCGGCCTGATCGCCTCGACGGTCCTCACCCTGGACAAGATCCGGCTGCTGCAGGACCCGTCGTACGTCCCCAACTGCAACATCAATCCGATCATCAGCTGCGGCTCGATCATGCGCAGCGACCAGGCGGAGGCCTTCGGCTTCCCCAACTCGCTGATCGGCCTGGTCGGCTTCGGGGTCGTCGTCGCGGTCGGCGCCGGGCTGCTCGCCGGGGCGACGTACCGGCGCTGGTTCTGGCTCGGCCTGCAGGCGGGGACGGTCTTCGGGATCGGCTTCGTCAGCTGGCTGATGTACCAGGCGCTGTACCGGATCGGCGCGCTCTGCCCGTACTGCATGGTGGTGTGGGCGGCGATGATCCCGCTGTTCTGGTACACCACCCTGCACAACCTGCGCAGCGGGGTGATCCCGGTGGGCCCGAAGGCGCGGGTGGTCGTGCGGGAGGCCGCGCGCTACCACTGGGTCGTCCCGGCCCTGTGGTACGCGGTGATCGCGCTGCTGGTCCTCAACCGGTTCTGGTACTACTGGAGCGCCCTGATCTGATCCCCCTCCGCCGCCCCCACCTGCCACGGCCGGGGGCGGCGGTGGTCCCCGCCGCGCCCGGCCCGGTTGGTCAGCCCTCGACCGGGGCGAAGGTGAACTTCTCGACCTCGGCGAGGAGTTCGGCCCGGCGCCGGTCGTCGATGAAGGAGGCGCGGAAGGAGTTGGCGGCCAGCCGGCGCAGGGTCTCCTGGTCGAGGGCGAGGGCCTGGCGGACGGCGCGGAAGTTGTCCTCGACGTAGCCGCCGAAGTAGGCCGGGTCGTCGGAGTTGACGGTGACCAGCAGGCCGGCGTCGAGCATCTCGCGCAGCGGGTGGTCGGCGAGGGTGTCGACGCAGCGCAGGCGGACGTTGGAGAGCGGGCAGAGGGTGAGCGGGATCTGCTCGCGGACCAGGCGGGCGACGAGGTCGCCGTCCTCCAGGCAGCGCAGGCCGTGGTCGATCCGCTCCACGCCGAGGACGTCCAGCGCCTCGGTGATGTACGAGGCCGGGCCCTCCTCGCCCGCGTGGGCGACGCGGCGCAGGCCGGCCTCGGCGGCCCGCCGGTAGACCTCGCGGAACTTCGCCGGCGGGTTGCCGACCTCGGCCGAGTCCAGGCCGATGCCGGAGATCCGGTCGAAGTAGGGGCGGGCGGCCTCGAAGGTCTCCAGCGCGGAGTCGGCGGACTCGTCGCGCAGGAAGCACATGATGAGCTGGGTGCTGATGCCGTACCGCTCCTCGCTGCGCGACAGCGCCCGCGTCAGCCCGTCCACCACCACGCCGAGCGGCACCCCGCGTGCGGTGTGCGCCTGGGGGTCGAAGAAGATCTCGGCGTGCCGCACGCCCTGCTCGGCGGCCCGGGCCAGGTACGCGTCGGCGAGGTCGGCGAAGTCCTGCTCGGTGCGCAGCACGGCCATCAGCGCGTAATAGAGGTCCAGGAAGGACTGCAGGTCGCTGAAGGAGTACGCCTTCCGCAGCTCCTCGGTGTCGGCGTACGGGAGCGCGACGGCGTTTCGCTCGGCGAGGGCGAAGGCGAGTTCGGGCTCCAGGGTGCCTTCGATGTGCAGGTGGAGTTCGGCCTTGGGAAGCGGCATCAGCGATCTGTCCGAAGGTAGTGGGGCGAACCTGAAGGTACGTGAAGAATTCATCCTACGATCTCCCCCTCCGGTGGGGGCGCTGTCGGCAACTCCCGGACGGTCCGCAGGGGCGAGAACAGCGGCAGCGTGCCGGCCAGCGTGAGCAGGCCGGTCATCACCCACATCGTCTCCCGCAGACCGATCACCGCGCCCAGCGCGCCGCCGGCCAGGGCTCCGAGCGGGATGGTGGCATGGACGGCGAACATCGATCCGGCCGCCACCCGGGTGAGCAGCTCGGGCGGGGTGTAGGACTGACGGAAGCTGCCGAGCACGATGTTGCAGAGCGCCACCGCCGCGACGACGGCGAGCGATCCGAGTACGAACAGCACCGTCCCGGGGCCCGGCCCGGCCAGCGGCATCAGCAGCCCGAACGGAACGACGGTGAGCAGCACGATCCGTGTCCCGCGCGCCGCCCCGAGCCGGCGGCACAGCGGGCGGGCCGCCAGCGAGCCGAGCACGCCGCCGACCGCGGCGGCGGAGGCGAAGGCGCCGACCCAGCCGGGGGCGATCCCGGCCGCCCGGACGAGGAACAGCGCCAGGATCGACTGGTAGCCCATGAGCGCGAAGTTCGCGGCGGCGCCGAAGCACAGGAAGGCGCGCAGGTACGGGTCGCCCAGCAGGAAGGACAGGCCCTCCCGGACCTGCCCGAGCATGCCCGCCTGCTCGCGGACCACCGGCTCCGGCCGGGGGCGGATCCGCAGCAGGGTGCCGGCCGCGATCAGGAAGCTCACCGCGTCGATGAGCAACCCGGCTGCCGCGCCGACGAGTTGGACGATCAGCCCGGCCAGTCCGCGCCCGGCGACCTCGGCCGCCGAGCCGCTGCCCGTCAGTTTGGCGTTGCCCTCGATCAGGTCCTCCGGCGCCACCAGCTCGGGCAGGTACGCCTGGTCGGCGGCGTCGAAGAACACCGAGGAGACCCCACTGAGGAAGGCCACGGCCAGCAGGTGCGCCATGGTGAGCACCCCGAACCAGCCCGCCACCGGCACGCTCGCGAACAGCGCCGCGGAGCCGAGGTTGCAGCCGATCATCACGGCCCGCCGGGACACCCGGCCGACCCACACCCCGGCCGGCAGGCCGAACAGCAGCCACGGCAGCCAGATCGCACTGGCCAGCAGGCCGGTGGCGAGCGGCCCGGCGTCCAGGGTGAGCACGGCGACCAGCGGCAGCGCGACGGTGGTGACGCTGCTGCCCAGCCGGCTGACGGTCTGCCCCGCCCACAGCAGCCGGAAGTCGCGTTGGGCGAACAGGCCCCAGCGGGAACGGACTTGAGGGCTTTCGGACGGCGGGGAGAGGGTGGCGGTCACGGCTTGGCCGGGACACTGTGGGAGAAGGCGAGGACGGTCTCGCGCTCCCGCCCGTCCTGGGGCACCGGCCGGTCGGCCCACTTCTGGATCACCGCGTGGAGGTCGGCGGCCAGCTCCCGGGCCTCGTCCGGGGTGAGTCGCAGCCAGGCCTGGGTGGCCACCGAGCAGCCGTCCTGCCAGTCGGGCCCGTACCCGCCGCGCCGGGCGGCCCATTCGCGGACCAGCTCGACCTGGCGTTCCAGCAGGATCGATCCGGCCGCGTCCGCGACGGCCTCGGCGACCGGGTCGCCGTCGAAGTCGGCCCTGGTCCAGCTGAGGTCCTTGTCGGCGAGCCGCCACCAGCGCTCGCGCCGGTCCCGGGCGAGCTCGGGCGCCTCCGCGATCAGTCCGCTCTCGGCCAGCACCTTCAGGTGGTGGCTGACGTTGCCGACCGCCTGCTCGGTGCGCTCGGCGAGCTGCCCGACGGTGGCCGGACCGTGCACCTTGAGCAGGTCGAGCAGCCGGCGGCGCAGCGGGTGGGTGAGGGCGGCGAGCACCCGGGAGTCGGAGATCTCCCGGGTGCCGCGCGGTTGGTCCGTCGTGTCGTCCATGGCTGGAGAATATCCACAAGAGCTCTTGTACGACATCTCTTTTACAACTTCTCTCGTGCAACTCGTCGACACATCCCACTCACCAGCACGGGTGTACGGGCAGGGGCCACCGGGCACCCGGTTAAGGGGGCTTCCGTCGAGGAGGTACCGAGATGCGGCACGCCAACGACCCGCACATCCGGCCCGAGGGCGTCTCCCCGCACGCTCTGGGCAACGACACCCTGCTGCACGAGCTGGAGCAGCTGCACCGCACGCGCCACGAGACCTTCCTCTACGGCTCGGAAGAGGCACTGAAGCGCCATACGCTGCGCACCGGGGAGCTGGAGGCCGAGTACCTGCACCGCTTCCCCAACCGGCAGGTGACCGCCGCGCGGACCAGGGCCGGAGCCCGGGCCCGGGAGGCGGCGGCCCGGGTGGAGTCGCTGCCGGAGTGACCGACCGGCCCTCACCCCCGGCGGGACACGCCGGGCGGCGGTGGCGCGCCCGGGGCGGGCCGTCGGGGAGGGTGTGAGGGCAGACGCACCGGACCCGGACCCATCAGGGAGCCCCGCATGCCCATCGCCAGCGTCAACCCCGCGACCGGCGAGACCGTCCAGACCTTCGAACCGCTCGACGCGGCCGGGATCGAGCGGCGGCTGGCCCGCGCCGAGGCCGCCTTCCACAGCTACCGCAACACCTCCTTCGCCGCCCGCGCCGAGCTGCTGCGCCGGGCCGCCGACCTGCTGGACCAGGACCAGGAGGCCGTCGCCCGCACCATGACCGAGGAGATGGGCAAGCCGCTCGCCGCCGCCCGGGCCGAGGCCGCCAAGTGCGCCAAGGCGATGCGCTGGTACGCCGAGAACGCCGAGGAGCTGCTCGCCGACGAGCACCCGGCCCAGGCCGACGTGGCCGACTCCGGGGCCGCCCGCGCGTACGTCCGCTACCGCCCGCTGGGGCCCGTCCTCGCCGTGATGCCGTGGAACTTCCCGTTCTGGCAGGTGATCCGCTTCGCCGCGCCGGCCCTGATGGCGGGCAACGTGGGCCTGCTCAAGCACGCCTCCAACGTGCCGCGGACGGCGCTCGCGATCGAGGAGCTGTTCCGGCGGGCCGGCTTCCCCGAGGGCTGCTTCCAGACCCTCTTGATCGGCTCGGGCGCGGTCGAGGGCGTGGTCCGGGACCGCCGGGTCGCCGCCGTCACCCTCACCGGCAGCGAGCCGGCCGGGCGGTCGGTCGCCGCCGTCGCGGCGGACGAGGTGAAGAAGGCGGTGCTGGAGCTGGGCGGCAGCGACCCGTACGTGGTCATGCCGAGCGCCGACCTGGAGGCGGCGGTGGGCACCGCCGTCCGGGCACGGGTGCAGAACAACGGCCAGTCCTGCATCGCCGCCAAGCGCTTCATCGTGCACACCGACGTCTACGACCGCTTCACCGCGGCCTTCACCGAGGCGATGCGCTCACTGCGGGTCGGCGATCCGATGGACGAGGCCACCGACGTCGGCCCGCTGGCCAGCCGCCAGGGCCGGGACGACCTGGAGGAGCTGGTCGAGGACGCCCGCACCCACGGCGCCCGGGTCGAGTGCGGCGGCGGCCGCCCGATGGGCTGGGACACCGGCTACTTCTACGAGCCGACCGTGCTGACCGGCATCACCCCGGCGATGCGGATCCACCTGGAGGAGACCTTCGGCCCGGTCGCCACCGTCTACCGGGTCGCCGACCTGGACGAGGCGGTGGCCGTCGCCAACGACACCCCGTTCGGGCTCAGCTCCAACGTCTGGACCACCGACCAGGCCGAGCAGGAGCGCTTCGTCCGCGACATCCAGGCCGGCGGGGTGTTCTTCAACGGCATGACGGCCTCCCACCCGGCACTGCCCTTCGGCGGCGTCAAGCGCTCGGGCTTCGGCCGGGAGCTGTCCGGGCACGGCATCCGGGAGTTCTGCAACGTCACCACGGTGTGGATCGGCTGAGCCCTCCCGGACGCCGTTCCACCGGCCGGGTCAGGAGGCCGCCATCCGGTGCCTGCCCCGGCCGGGCGTCGCCCAGCGCGCGACGACGCCGACCAGGGCGATGAACGTCAGGAACCAGAAGAAGGCCATCAGGCCGATCATCGGATCCCACTCCGTCTGGACCTCGATCATGAGCAGGCCGATCGAGAGCGCGACCATGAAGGTCACGACGGTGGGGCTGAGGCTGAGCAGCCAGCGCCACGCCCGGTGCCCGAGGCTCGGGTTCGGCGGGGCGTCGGGGCCGGTTTCGGCTTCCTTGTAGGTGAGCAGGTCCATCGGGATCGCCTCCAATGCTGGACGGGACGGTGGGCGGGACGGAACGCCTGGCCCGGAGGTCAGGAGGCCTTGCGCGGAGCCGTGGACTTACGGGCGGGTGTCTTCGCGGGTGTCTTCTTCGCCGAGGTGGTCTTCTTGGCGGCCGCGGCGGTCGTCTTCGCCGGGGCGCGCTTGCGGGGCGCGGGCTTCTCCTCCGGCTCCGCGGCCGGCGCCCGTCCGCCCTTGGCCTGCTTGAGGCTGCTGCGCAGCGCCTCCATCAGGTCGATCACGTTGTCCGGCGCCGGGCCGGGCTCCTCCTCGTGCGGCAGCTCGACGCCCTCCAGCCGGGCGGTGATCACCTGCTGGAGCGCCTGCTGGTAGTCGTCGTGCAGTTGGGCCAGGTCGAAGTCCTCGGAGAGGGTGTCCATCAGCGACCGCGCCATCTTGAGCTCCTGCGGCCGGACGGTGACGTTCTCCTCGGGCGCGATCCCGGCCGCCGGGCGGACCTCGTCGGGCCAGATGCAGGTCTGCAGCACCAGCGTCCCGTCGTGCACCCGCAGCACGGCGGGCGACTCCCGGGTACGCAGCGCGATCTTGGTGACCGCGATCTGCCCGGAGTCCACCAGCGCGTCGCGCAGCAGGGCGTACGGCTTGGCGGCCGCCTGGTCGGCGACGCCGACGTAGTACGCCTTGGAGAACATCAGCGGGTCGATCTCGCCCGCGTCCACGAAGGCCAGCACGTCGATGATCTTCTTGCTGGGCAGCGGCAGGTCCGCGAGGTCCTCGTCGGTGAGGGTGACGGTCCGGCCGTCCGGCGACTCGTAGCCCTTGGCGATCTCGGCGTACGGGACCTCCTTCTCCTCCCGCTCGCAGTACCGCTTCATCCGCACCCGACCGCCGTCCTTGGCGTGCACCTGGTGCAGCGGGACGTCGTGCTCCTGGGTCGCGGAGTAGAGGTGGACGGGGATGCTGACCAGCCCGAAGCTGATCGTCCCCTTCCAGGTGGTCTGCATGGGGTCGCTCCTGAAAAGGCCGAGCGGCGTCGGGATTGCCCCGAGACTCCCACTCTGCCCGGGTTTGCGTCGATCGGCCACACCGCGTCCACAATGGGCCGGAGGAGGTCGATGCGGATGACCGCCACGCGCCGGACCGACCCGGCCCCGCCGCCGGAGCGGACCACGTACCGGGCGGTGTACGCGGTGCGCGGCGAGGCCGTGGCTCGGCGGGCCGAGGTGACGCTGCTGCCCGGGTACTCCCAGGAGTCCGACATCCCCCGGATCCTGGCCGCCCGCCTCACCGGGCGACCGGCGGACGCCGAACTGATCACCGTCCTGGAGCTCCGCCCGGGCTGAGTTCCGGATCCCCCGCAGGGCCTGGCGACCTTCCGCCACCCTGACGACTGGTCAGATTTGAGCTTTTCCCGCCACCTCCGCACCCACTCTGACCTGGCCCTTTATGTTCGGTAAGCGAACAGTTATCAAAAGATTGTTCCGATACTCGGGCGTAGAAGTTACGTTTCACCGCATTGCGCGGGTCTGTCCCCCACCCTCCGGCACGACGAGCCGAGGGTCATGCCGCGCTGGAAAGGCACAGGGCACCCTTGATGAGTGCGAAGACCACCAAGCCGGCGGTAGCCGACTCGGCTCCCGGCCAGTCGGGCCCGATCGGACACGGCGGCGACGGCCACCTGAAGGCCGGGCTCAAGAACCGCCACCTGTCGATGATCGCCATCGGCGGCGTGATCGGCGCCGGCCTGTTCGTCGGCTCCGGCGCGGGCATCGCGTCCACCGGCCCGGGCATCCTGCTCTCCTACACCCTGGCCGGCGTGCTGGTCGTGCTGGTGATGCGGATGCTGGGCGAGATGGCGGCGGCCGACCCGCAGAGCGGCTCCTTCTCGGCGTACGCGGACCGCGCGCTGGGCCGCTGGGCCGGGTTCACCATCGGCTGGCTGTACTGGTTCTTCTGGGTCGTCGTGCTCGCGGTCGAGGCGACCGCCGGCGCCAAGATCCTCAACAACTGGGTGCCCGGCGTGCCGCAGTGGGGCTGGGCGCTGATCGTGATGGCGGTGCTGACCGCCACCAACCTCTTCTCGGTGTCGTCCTACGGCGAGTTCGAGTTCTGGTTCGCCGGCATCAAGGTGGTCGCGATCGCCGCGTTCCTGGTGATCGGCGCGCTCGCGGTCTTCGGCGCTCTGCCGGACACCCACGCGGTCGGCATGAGCAACCTGACCGGCCACGGCGGCTTCCTGCCGCACGGCGTGGGCGCGGTGTTCACCGGCATGCTGACCGTCGTCTTCGCCTTCATGGGCAGCGAGATCGTCACCCTCGCCGCCGGCGAATCGGAGGACCCGCAGAAGGCGGTCACCAAGGCCACCAACAGCGTGATCTGGCGCATCGGCGTCTTCTACCTGGGCTCGATCCTGCTCGTGGTGACCCTCCTGCCCTGGGACTCGGCCGAGGTCAAGGCCAGCCCGTACGTGGCGGTCCTGAACCACGTGGGCATCCCGCACGCGGGCCAGGTGATGGACGTGATCGTGCTGACGGCCGTGCTGTCCTGCCTCAACTCCGGGATGTACACCGCCTCCCGGATGGCCTTCTCGCTCGGCCAGCGCGGGGACGCGCCGAAGGCCTTCGCGACGGTGACCTCGCGCGGCGTGCCGCGGGTGGCCATCCTCTCCTCGGTGGTCTTCGGCTTCATCGCCGTCTTCTTCAACTACTACTCGCCGGACCAGGTGTTCGCCTTCCTGCTCAACTCCTCCGGCGCGATCGCGCTGTTCGTCTGGCTGGTGATCTGCGCGACCCAGCTGCGGATGCGCCGGATCATCGAGCGGGAGACGCCCGAGCGCCTGACCGTGCGGATGTGGCTGTTCCCGTACCTGACCTGGACCGCGATGGGCATGATCGGGTTCGTGATGGCCTACATGTTCACCACCGAGGACGGGCGCAAGCAGATGTACCTGTCGCTGGTCGCCGCGGCGATCGTGCTCGGTGCCTCGGCCGTGGTGGGCCGACGGCGGCGGGCGGCGGTGGCGGCGCAGTCCTGACCCGTCCGCGCCGCACTTGAACGCCGGGCCCGGGAGCCGTTGCGGAGGCTCCCGGGCCCGGTTTGCCGTTTGCGAGGCTCCCCGGCGGCTCAGCCGGTGCAGCCGGGCACGGAGCCGGAGGGGGCGCAGTTGTTCGGGGTGTTGCCACTGATGGTGCTGCCGACGTCGGACACCTGGCCGCCGCCGACGTCGACGCCTCCGCCGGTGTTCGTTGCGGTGTTGCCGGTGATCCGGCTGCCGACGAGGTTCGTCTGACCGGCCACGTTGAGCAGGCCGCCACCCGTGTTGGCCCCGGCATTTCCCTGCACGGTGGAGTAGTTGATGGTCAGCGTCCCGCCGTTGTAGACGCCGCCACCGAAGTTGGCGGTATTGCGGCTGACCGTGGCGCCGTTCAAGACGGCCGTGGCTCCACTGTCGTTGGAGATGGCCCCGCCGTCGCCCGCCCCGTTACCGGACAGGGTCGCCCCGGCCACGGTGAGCGAGCCTTGATTGTGGACGGCACCACCGGTCTCGAAGTTAGTGACGAGCCCTCCGGTCAGGTTCACCCTGTTCAACGTGAGGCTGCCACCGGACCCCACGGAGAACAGCCGGAACAAGGGCGTCGCGGGGGCGGTGGACCGCGCGATCGTGGCACCGTACGAGACGATCCGAATGTTGCCGGCGATCACGGGCATCCCGTTGTCGTCGTTGTCGGCGTTGACCACCGTATACGTGCAGCCCGACTGCAGCGCGATGTCACCACTGCCGGAGGCGTTGAAGGCGGTGATCGCAGCCCGTAGGCCGGCGATGTCCCCGCAGGCGACGAAGGTCGAGGCGGCATGGGCCTGGACGGCGGGGACCAGGGCGAGGCCAGGGCCAGAGCGAGGGAGCCGGCGAGGCCGCCCAGGCGCGGGATGGCTTTCATGAAGGATCTCCTTGGAGCTGGTGGCAGAGAACGAGACGCATACGGTGACCGCCGGACACGTTCTGTGATCGAGCGACGCGGTTTCAGCGAACCCTCGCGCCGGTGCCCGCGCCACACGGAGTGCGCCGATCGGCCACTGCATCCCCGGTGCGCCGGGCGCGTCACGCGCCGGTCACGCTGCGCCGAAGTCGGCGCCTCGAACATGTGAGCCCGCCCACAGGGGGTTTCGCAGCTACGACCCTCCATAGTGGACGCTGCGGGCCCACCGGCCGTCCCGCCGCCCCGGCCGGAAACCGGCAGCGCCCGCAGCCGCCGCGCCCGGCCTGAAGGACGCAGGCCACCGGCCCTCGCGCTCTCGCGTTCCGTTCTTGCCGCCCGCCCGTGACCCACAGGTGAGCAATTCGGACAAATTGCCCCAAACTACTCGCCACGCCCGGCCGCGCCCTCCTCGCAGCCACTACCCGGCGTAGTAGCGAGCACCTTTGCCACCCGTCATCGGCCCTGCCAAGAATGGCCCGTCGCCAGGCAGCGCCGGCCGGCCCGTCCGCCGTGCGCAGCCCGCCAGCCCCGCCGCCACCGTCGGGGCGCCACGGCCGTCCCGGACGGCCGCGCGGGCCCCGCTCACCCGGAGCCCACGCGAAGCCCCGAGCCCAGTGCCACCGGCACGGCCCCCGACGGAAAAGGATCGCCCGCTTCATGCAGCTCAGCCATGCCCGCCGCAACTCCCTGATCACCGGCGTCGCCACCCTCGTGGTCGCGAGCGCCGCCACGGCCGCCATTGCCATCCCGCAGAGCGCGCACAACGCCGAGGCCACGGCCCCGGTGGCCGCCGTCGTGGCGGACGGCAAGCCGGCCGCCGACCAGGCCCAGGCTGACACCGCTGCCGCTGCTGCCCAGCAGGCCACCCCGCAGGCCCAGGCCGCCCAGGCCAAGGCCGAGGCGGACGCCGCCGCCCAGGCGCAGGCCCAGGCCGCCGCGCAGGCCCAGGCCGAGGCCGAGGCGAAGGCCCAGGCGGACGCCAAGGCCCAGGCCGACGCCGCCGCCTCCCGCTCCCAGCAGCGCCAGGACCTCAACAGCTACTCCGGCACCCCGCAGCAGATCGCCGCGCAGATCGTGCCGGCCGGCCAGCTGCAGTGCTTCAGCAACATCGTGTTCCGCGAGAGCAGCTGGAACCCGCTGGCCGTCAACGCCTCCTCCGGCGCCTACGGCCTGGTCCAGGCCCTGCCGGGCTCCAAGATGGCCTCGGCCGGCGCCGACTGGCGCACCAACCCGGTCACCCAGATCAAGTGGGGCCTGAACTACATGAACAGCCGCTACGGCAGCCCCTGCGCCGCCTGGTCGTTCTGGCAGGCCCACCACTGGTACTAGGCCGACCCCCGCTCGACACCCCCGGCCCGCGACCCGCACCCCGCGTCGCGGGCCGTGCCACGTTCCCGGTCGGCGTGTGCACGCCCAGAAGGCGGCGTGAAGATATGGCGCACGGTTGTACGATTTACCGCCAATTGCCCTGGGTTACGCACCGTCAGGGCTTTGCCACAGTTCGCGCGCCCTCTTACGCTCCGGCGTCATGCCCTCACCCCTGATCAGCGTCGTGCTCCCCGCCTACGACCAGCACGGACAGCTCGCCGAATGCCTGGACTCGCTGCTCGCCCAGACCCTGGCGGACGTCGAGGTGATCGTGGTCGCCGACCGCTCCCCCGAGACCCCGGGCGGGCTCGCCGACGCGTACGCGGCACAGCACCCGCGGGTGTCGGCACTGCACCTAAACGCGGCGGTCGGGGTCGGGGTGGCCCGGAACGCGGGCGCGGCGCGGGCCGCCGGCGAGTACCTGCTGTTCCTCGACGCCGACCACCTGCTGCCCCGGGACGCCCTCCAGACGCTCGCCGACCGGCTCAAGCAGACCGGCCCGGTGGACGTGCTGCTGTTCGGCCACTCCCGGCGCCACAACGACCGCGACTGGCCCGGCGGCGCCGAGGCGCTGCTCGCCGAGCCCGGCCCCGAGGTGTTCGGCCCCTTCGACCAGCCCGCGCTGTTCGGCGCGCCACCGCTGATCTGGGACCGGCTGATCCGCCGCGGCCACTGGGAGGAGCTGAAGCTCGCCTTCCCCGACGGCAGGTACGAGGAGGTCCCGGTCGTCCACGCGACGCTGCTCGGCGCGCAGAAGGCCGCCGTACTGCCGCGCGAGTGCGTCCAGCTGCGCCGCCGGGAGACCGTCCACCCGGCCGGCGGCCCCGGCAGCAGCGTCTTCGACCTGTTCGACCAGTACGAGCGCAGCTTCGCCCTGCTGGAGGACCAGCCGCACCTGTACGCGGTGCGCGACGCGCTGTTCGTCCGGATGATCCGGCACTACCTGTTCATCTTCGACCTGGCCGGCTGCGTCTCCCGGGCCGAGCGCCCGCAGTTCTTCCACCGGGCCGCCGAGCACCACCGGCGCTTCCAGCCCCCGGGCCACCGCAAGCCGGGCGGGCGCGAGGGGATCAAGTTCTCGCTGCTGGCCGGCGGCGCCTACCCGGCCTTCGAGGTCGCCAAGCTCTCGCACATCGCACGCGGCACCATCACCGGGCGGAAGTAGCCGGCCTCAGACGTGCGCCGTCCCGCCCTCGGCCGCCATCGCGGCGGCGATCCGGCGGGCGCGTTCGGCCCACACCTCGGCAGGCAGCGGCGGCAGCACGTCCATCCACAGCGGCAGGGTGGAGCCGCGCAGCTGCGTCAGGCCCTCGGGCCGGGCGATCAGCCACAGGTGCAGGTGCGCGCCGCCGTCGCCCCAGCGGTTCACGTGGACCCGGCCGATGCCGCCCAGCGACAGCACCGCGCGCTCGACGCGCTGCAGCATCGGGCCGAGCCGGGCGGACAGCTCGGCGGGCAGATCCAGCAGGTCATGGTGGGCGCGCGGCTGGAGCAGCAGGGCGGCGGGCAGGCCGGTCGGCTCGTCGGTGGCGCTGAGGCGCCAGTGCTCGTCGGTCCAGAGGAAGTCGGAATCCGGGCGGGCGCACTGCTGGCAGCTCTCCGGTCCGTCCTCACCGTGGCGGGGCGGCTCGGGCAGGACGGGCGGCTGCAGCACCCGGACGGTCAGTTCGCCCTCGTACGGGAAGATCTCCCAGGACGGCGCGCCGTCCGTCGGGACCGGCGGGCGCTCGCCGATCGGCAGGCGGGCGAGGTAGGCGTCGGGGCCGGCCGGGTCCGCGGCCGTGGGGTCGTTGATCACGTCTGCCGAGAGTGCCACATGACACCCCGTCGGCGGTACCCCCGTCGTGGCCGCTATCCGTCCGGCGCCCCGGCTGCGATCATCGGCGGAGCCGCTGCCGCACCCGCCCGGGAGGTCCCTGGTGAGCCGTCCGTCCGCCGCCCCCGGGGCCGCGCTGGCCCGTGAGCTGGCCGCCGTGCTGCGCGGGGAGGTCCGCTTCGGTGCCGCCGAGCGGACCGTCTACAGCCACGACGCCTCCAACTACCGGCAGTTGCCGCTCGGCGTGGTCAAACCCGCCGACCTGGACGACGTGCGCACGACGCTGGCGCTGTGCCGCGAGTACCGGGTACCGGTGGTGCCGCGCGGGGCGGGGACGAGCATCGGCGGGCAGGCGATCGGCCCGGGCGCGGTGGTGCTGGACTTCCGCCGCCACCTCGGCTCGGTGCTGGAGATCGACCCGCAGGCCCGCACCGCGCGCGTTCAGCCCGGCACCGTGCTGGACGACCTCCAGCGCGCCGCCAAGCCGTACGGGCTGCGCTTCGGCCCGGACCCGTCCACCCACAGCCGCTGCACGATCGGCGGCATGATCGGCAACGACTCCTGCGGCTCCCACTCACTCGCCTGGGGGCGCACCGCGGACAACGTGGAGCGGCTGGAGCTGCTGCTCGCGGACGGCACCGAGTTGACCGTCGGTGGCCGGCTCACCGCCGCCGAGCGGACAGCGCTGCGCTCCGCACCCGGGCGGGTCGGTCAACTGCACCGTGAGCTGCAGGAGTTCACCGACCGCAACCTGGCCACCATCCGGCAGGGCATGCCGCAGCTGCCGCGCCGCACCTCCGGCTACCCGCTGGACGCGCTGCTGCCCGAGCAGGGCCACGACCTGGCCCGGGCGCTGACCGGCACCGAGGGCACCTGCGCGCTCCTGCTCGGCGCCACCGTCCGCCTGGTCGAGGACCCGCCGGCGCGCGCCCTGGTGGTGGCCGGCTACCCCGACGAGGGCGCCGCCGCCGACGCCGTCCCGGCGCTGCTGCCGCTCGGTCCGCTGACCGCCGAGGGCATGGCGGCCGACCTGATCGCCGCACTGCTCGCCGCCGGCCCGCGCCCGCCCGCGCTGGACCGGCTGCCCGCGGGCGAGTGCTGGCTGTTCCTGGAGACCGGCGGCGCCACGGCGCTGGAGGCCTATCAGGCCGCCCGCCGGCTCGCCGACGCGGTGCGCCGCGAGCCCTCCGCCACCGTCGCGCTGGTCACCGACCCGGTGGAGCAGCGCCAGCTGTGGGCGGTCCGGGAGGCGGGCGCCGGGATCGTCACCCGGCTGCCGGGGGGCGGCGAGGCCTGGCCCGGTTGGGAGGACTCCGCCGTCCCGCCCGAGCGGCTCGGCGACTACCTGCGGGACCTGCGCGCCCTGCTGCGCCTGCACAGCCTGCGCGGCGTCCCGTACGGGCACTTCGGCGACGGCTGCGTGCACCTGCGGATCGACTTCCCGCTGGACGAGCCCCAAGGGGTGCTGGTCTTCCGGGAGTTCCTGGAGCAGGCGGCCGATCTGGTGGTGTCGTACGGCGGCTCGCTCTCCGGCGAGCACGGCGACGGGCAGGCCCGCTCCGAGTTGCTGCCGCGCATGTACCCGCCCGAAGTCATCGAGCTGTTCGGCGAGTTCAAGCGGATCTGGGATCCGGGGAACCTGCTCAACCCGGGCGCGCTGGTCGACCCGCGCCCGCTCGACGCCGACCTGCGCTTCGTCACCGCCCCGCGCCACCCGCTGCCGCTGGCCCTGCCGTACGAGCAGGACGACGGGAGCCTGGCCAAGGCGGTGCACCGCTGCGTGGGCGTCGCCAAGTGCGTGGACCCGACCACCGGGGTGATGTGCCCGAGCTACATGGCCACCAGCGAGGAGCGGCACTCCACCCGGGGCCGGGCGCGGCTGCTCGCCGAGATGCTGCGCGGCATGGGGGCACCTCCCGGCCGCCAGGTTGGGGGAGCGATCCCGGACGGCTGGCGCTCCGAGGAGGTCCGGGAGGCGCTGGACCTCTGCCTGAGCTGCAAGGGCTGCGCCAGCGACTGCCCGGTGCACGTCGACATGGCGACCTACAAGACCGAGTTCCTGTACCAGCACTACCGGCACCGGCCGCGTCCGCTCGCGCACTACTCGATGGGCTGGCTGCCGCTGTGGCTGCGGGCGGTGGCGCTCGCGCCCGCGGCGGCGAACTCGCTGGTCCGCTCCCCGGCCGGCGCCCTGCTCAAGCGGCTCGGCGGGATCGACCGGCGCCGGGTGCTGCCGGTCTTCCCGCCTGAGACCTTCACCCGCTGGTACCGGCGGCACCGGGCCGACCATCCCGCCCCGACGAGCGCCCGGCCGGTGCTGCTGTGGCCGGACACCTTCTCGAACCACCTGCAGCCGAACGTGCTGCGCTCGGCCGTCGAGGTGCTGGAGCACCTGGGCTTCGACGTCCGACTGCCCGACGGCCCGGTCTGCTGCGGCCTCACCTGGTACTCCACCGGCCAACTCGGCACCGCCCGCCGAGTGTTGCGGCGCAGCCTGCGCACGCTGGCGGACGCCGGGCTCCCGGCCGACACCCCCGTGGTCGGCCTGGACCCCAGCTGCACCGCCACCCTGCGCGAGGACCTGCCCCGGCTGCTCGGCGCGGACGGCCACCCGCTCGCCGAACGCGCCCGCACCTTCGCCGAGTTCATCGACGAGTACGCCCCCGACGCCCCGCTCCCCCGGATCCCGCTGGACGCCGTCACCCAGACCCACTGCCACCAGCACGCGGTGCTCGGCAGCGCCGCGGACCGCCGGGTCGAGGCCCGACTGGGCCTGCACAACCGGGTGCTGGACTCCGGATGCTGCGGCCTGGCGGGCAACTTCGGTTTCGAGAGCGGGCACTTCGAGGTGTCCGAGGCGATCGCCGAGCGGGTCCTGCTGCCGGAGGTCCGGGCGGCCGGGCCGAAGACGGTGGTGCTGGCAGACGGCTTCAGCTGCCGCACCCAGATCGCCCAACTCGCCGACGGCCGACGGGCCCTGCACCTGGCGGAGCTGATCGCCCGGGAGCTGAGGACCTAGACCTACGCGTGTTCGGCGAGGAAGGCCCCGGCGTGCGCCGCGGCCTCCTCCCGGGTCGGGTAGCCGGTGGCCGCCCCGCCGCTCGTCCCGTCGGCACCGACCGCCGTCCAGCGCCAGCCCTCAGCGACCTCGCCCCGCAGCAACTCGGCGGTTCCGCCGTACAGTTCGAGCGATCCCGGTCGGACCGCCGGGCGACTGACGGCCTCCGGCCACTTCTTCCGGGCGCCCTGTCGGGTGATGCCCCAGGCGGCGCCGAGCTGTTCGTAGCTGGCACCGTAGGAGCCGGCGGTGGCCGCCGCGATCGCGGTGAGCCGTTTGACCTCGGTGTCCACCAGCTTCCAGGCGGACAGGACGGAGAGGGCGACTTCGGCCGGGTCGGCGTTCCACATCCGCTCCTCGGGCAGCCCGGCCACCCGGGACCGCACGGCGGCGGCGAGGGGGTTGAGCGCATCCAGGAGGGCCGCGGCCAGCTCGGCCCGCTCTTCGGCGGTGATCTCCACAGCAGTCATGGCGACAACTATAGTTACCGAAAGATGAATCGACAACCAAAGTTACCGACGGAGCCGGTCCGATCCGAGTGACGGCTTCGAATCCCGCCGCTCGGGCGCGAACGGAGTCCCGGAGGAGAGCGCCCGACAGCCCACCACCAGCGCCTCCCCCAGGAAGCCGACGCCGATCGACAGCTGCACCGGCCGGGCGTCCGGGGCCAGGCCGTTGTGCTCGGCGAGCATCGCGAAGCCCGTCATCACCACCAGCGAGACCGCCGCCATCAGGAAGGTCCAGCCGGTGTAGCGCTGCCACAGCACCCCCTCGCGCCCGTAGACGCGGATGGTGGCGCCGCGGATCGCCCCGAACGCGGTGCCGAGCACGGCACCCCCTCTGGCTCTCCTTCGTCACAGCCGCCCGCACCCGGCCCGAACTGCGGCCCCGCGCCGCCGAGTTGCAGACCGGCCTGGACGCACTGGTCCGGCACGTCCTGGTCGAGACCGAACGCGCCGGCGGCCTGACCCCCGGCCTCGACCTCGACCTCGAGACCCGCCGTCTCTCCGCCCTGCTGGACGGCCTCACCCTGCAGGCCGTCCAGCACCCCGACCTGGTCGGGCCGGACGAACTGCGCACGGTGCTCCGTCGCCACCTGGAGACCCTGGCCGACTCCTGACACCGCGCCAACACTCTTGGCACAATGACCCGATGACCCTCACCCCCGCCGAGGCGGACAAACTCCTGGCCGACAACTTCGCCCCCTGGGTGCAGGCGCTCGGCCTGTCCGCCGTCGAGACCGGCGAGCGACACGCCGTGCTGCGACTGCCCTGGTCCGACCAACTCGCCCGGGAGGGCGGCGGGTTGTCCGGTCAGGCGCTGATGGCCGCCGCCGACACCGCGTGCGTGGTCGCGGTCTCGGCCGCGCGCGGCGGCTTCGCGCCGATGACCACCGTCCAGCAGTCCACCAGCTTCCAGCGCGCGGTCGCCGGCCAGGACGTCCTGGTCCACGCCCGGGTGACCAAGCTCGGACGACGGATCGCCTTCCTCGACGTCACCCTCACCGCCGAAGGCGCCGAGGAGCCCGCCGCCCAGGCCACCTCCGTCTACGCCCTGGGCTGATGCCCGCCCGGCGTCGAGGTGTGACCGGCCCCGGCGGGGCGTACGCACGCCCCGCCGGGGCCGGTCCGGTCTCCGATCAGCCGGGTCAGGCCTGCAACGCCTCCCTCTTGGGCGGCTCCTCCGCGCACACCGCCGCCACGAACTCCGCGAGCCGCGCCTGCGGCAGCCCGCGTGCGATGTCCGCCTCGCTGATCATGCCGACCAGCTTGTGCTCCGGGTGGTTGATCACCGGCAGCCGGCGGACCTGGTACTGCTCCATCACGCGCAGCACCTGCTCGCAGTCCTCGTCCGCCTCCACCGTCATCGGCCGCCCCAGCGCCAGGTCGCCCGCCGTCACCTGTGCCGGGTCGCGCCCCTCCGCGACGCAGCGCAGCACGATGTCGCGGTCGGTCACGATCCCCAGCAGCTTGTCGTTCTCCCCGCAGATGGGCAGTGCGCCCACATGCCGTTCCCGCATGATCCGGGCGGCGGCCGCGAGCGTCTCGTGCTCGCGGATGCACTCCGCGCCCGGGTGCATGATGTCGCTGGCTCTGGTCATGGTCCGCCTCCTGACCTGGCTTGCTCCCTCTCGTCCATCGTGGTCCGGGCCGATGGCGCACGCCACCGGGCACCCGTCAGGACGCCGTCTCCGGCTCCGTGCGCTCCTGCGCCCCGGCCTGACCGTCCGCCTCCACACGTCCGCGCTCCAGGTCCGCGCTCTCCAGCGGCGAGTGGGACAACAGCTCCTCCAGCGGCGGGAGTTCGTGTGCGGCTGGTTCGCGGCCGAGCTCCTCCTCGGGGACCTCGCCGCTCTCCACCGCCTGCTCCGCGGACTTCGCGGCGGCGGCGACCGCGGCGGCCGCCAGCAGATCGCGCTGCTGGGACTCCGTCGCGCTGTCCAGGAACCGCAGCAGCTCCACCGGGAACGGCAGCACCAGCGTCGAGTTCTTCTCCGCCGCCACCTCCACCACGGTCTGCAGCAGCCGCAGTTGCAGGGCCGCCGGGGTCGCGCTCATCACCGCGGCCGCCTCCGACAGCCGGGCCGAGGCCTGGTACTCACCGTCCGCCGTGATGATCCGGGCCCGCCGCTCACGCTCGGCCTCCGCCTGGCGCGCGATCGAGCGCTTCATCGACTCCGGCAGCGCGACGTCCTTGATCTCCACCCGGTCGATCTGGATGCCCCAGCCCAGCGCCGGGCTGTCGATCATCAACTCCAGCCCCTGGTTGATCGGTTCGCGGTTGGCCAGCAGGTCGTCCAGCTCGCTCTTGCCGATGATCGACCGCAGCGAGGTCTGCGCGACCTGGGAGATCGCGAAGTTGTAGTCCTGCACGTTGACCGTCGCCTTCACCGGGTCCAGCACCCGGAAGTAGACCACCGCGTCCACCCGCACGGTCACGTTGTCCCGGGTGATGCCCTCCTGCGCCGGGATCGGCATCGTCACGATCTGCACGTTCACCCGGCGCAGCCGGTCCGCGATCGGCATCAGCGCGACCAGCCCCGGCCGGCGGACCTCCTCGCGCACCCGGCCGAAGCGGAACACCACGCCCTTCTGCCACTGCTGGACCACCCGGATGCTCATGGCCGCCCACAGCGCGCCCAGCCCGGCCAGCCCCCCGAGCGCCCCCAGCACCGCATCGACGATCATCGCGGCCTCCTCGCGGCCTCCGCGCACACCGGCGTGTCCGGCCACCGCCGACCCGGCCCGGCCGGGGGCCACCGGAGCAACTGATTCCACGCTACGCCTGCCCGGCTGACGCCGGAACGCGACGTCCTGCAGACCCTCGGAGCGGAGACCCTAGGATCGGGCCATGCCGCAGTCCCCCGCCGACGACCCCGGCCACCCCCGCCACCCCGCCGAGGCCGCCGCCCGGGCCGCCGGACTCACCGCGCTGGACCGCGTCGTCACCGGCTGCCGGGCCTGCCCCCGCCTGGTCGAATGGCGCGAGGAGACCGCCCGCACCAAGCGCCGCGCCTACCAGGACTGGGACTACTGGGCCCGCCCCATCCCCGGATTCGGCCCGCCCGACGCCCCGCTCGTCCTGGTCGGCCTCGCCCCCGCCGCCCACGGCGCCAACCGCACCGGCCGGATCTTCACCGGCGACCCCTCCGGCGACCTCCTCTACGCCGCCCTCTACGACCTCGGGCTCGCCAACCGCCCCGAATCCGTCCGCTACGGCGACGGCCTGGAACTGTACGGCGTGCGGATCACCGATCCGGTCCGCTGCGCCCCGCCCGACAACAAGCCCAGCACCGCCGAACGCGACACCTGCCGCCCCTGGATCACCCGCGAACTGCAACTGCTGCGCCCCACCGCACGAACCGTCGTCGCCCTCGGCGGCTTCGCCTGGCAGGCCGTGCTCCCGGCGATCGCCGACGCCGGCTGGCAGGTCCCCCGCCCCCGCCCGGCCTTCGGCCACGCCGCGCGGGTCACCCTCCCCGCCCGTGACGGCGGCCCCGACCTACGGCTCTACGGCTGCTACCACGTGAGCCCGCGCAACACCAACACCGGCCGCCTGACCACGGCGATGCTCCGCGAGCTGCTCCGCGACGCCGCCCGCTCGGCGGGGCTCAGCCCGCGGTAGCCCGTCCCGACACCGCGGCCGGACCGGCCGCACCCGGGGGACGCGCCCTACCCGAACCGCGCCAGCTTCCGCTTCCCCGCCGGCGCCCACACCTCCACCAGCCGGCCGCGCGCGGCCTCCGCCGCCGCGAGCTGGCGGGCGTACAGGGCGCCGTAACCGAAGGGCTCGCCGCCCGCGTCCGGCTGGGCGGCGAGGGCCGCGGCGGCGACCACCGCGTCCTGGTGCTCGCCCAGGACCTCCTGGACGGCCTTCATCCGCTCCGCGTACAGCTCGGCCGCCGGGCCGACCGCCGCGGCGGCGGTCTCGCCGGCGTAGCGGGCCCGTTTGGCGCACTTGCGGGCCTCGTGCAGCGCCCGGTCGCGGTCCTCCGGGTCGGCGGTGAGGGCGGCGTGGACCCGTTCGGCCGTGCGGCGCTGCTCGCGGGCCGCGACCCGGGACAGCTCGGGGACGGCCGGACGGTCCGCACGCCGCCGTAGTGGGGGGTCGGCGAGCAGGGTGGTCAGGGCCTCGGCCAGAGCGCGGCGACGGGGGCTGTCCAGGGCCGCGGCCACCTCGGGCCGGACCCGGCGGTACTCGGCCTCGCCCCACCGCTCCAGCGCGCCCGCGACCCGCTCCGGTCCGCACTCGGCCGGCAGCTCGCGGGCCTGAGTGGCCAGCCGCTCGGCGAGCACCTCGCGGTCCCGGGCGCGGCCCAGGGCGGCGCCCAGCCAGCGCAGGTCGGCGACGACACCGTCGGTGGTGCCGGGGGCGAGGAGCCGGCGGAAGGTCCGCAGGGCGCTGCGCAGCCGCCGGCAGGCGACCCGCATCCGGTGGACCGCGTCGGGCTCGTCCGCCCGGACGGCCTCGTCCAGTCCGGCCAGCACCACGGCCTGGGCCTCGATGCGGTCGAGCAGCACCTGTCCCACCGTGGTTTCGGGCCTCGCCATGTGCGTCCACCCCCTCGTCGGGGTCGCCGGGAACGCCTTCCAGGCTAGTCCGGTAGCTGCCGCTGTCGACCGCGCTTGGGCCGCTGAGGGGACGTCATGCGAGCGCGAACGACCATGCGCCCTCGTGCCGGGCGTCAGTGCCATGGCATACTCCCGAGCGTGACGACCTCCACCCATGCGACCAGGGCCCTGCGGGCCGCGGTGTTCACCGCGCTCGCCGTGCCGATGGCCGCGTTGGGCCAGGTGGTCATCACCGGCCGCCCGCTGCCGCTGTCGCTGGTGGCCACGGCGTGCGTCGTCGTCTTCCTGGTCGCGGCCGCGCTGGCCGGCGGGGAGCGGCGGCTGCTGCACATCTCCGGTGTGATGGTGCCGGTCGAGCTGCTGCTCAACACCACCTTCAACCTGGGCCAGACCGGCTGTGGGCCGGTCCTGTCCGAGCACGTGTCCGCGCGCGGGGTGAACCTGCTGGTCTGCGGCGGCGGTTCGGTGGACGGCTCGCTGCTGGGCGGCCCGCTGGGCCACGCCGGGCAGTTGGCGCCCGCCGCGACCCAGCTGCTGCTCCTGGTGGTGCACCTGGCGATCGCGCTGGCCGCCTCGGCCTGGCTGCGGCTGGGCGACGCGGCGCTGTCGGGCCTGGCCCGGGCGCTGCGCGCGCTGCGCCAGTCGCTGACCCGCCCGCTGCGGGCGCTGGTCGTCCTGCTGCTCCCCGCCCCGGCGCGCCCGGTGCTGCGGGTGCCGCTGCCGGTGTCGGACCGTGAGCGGCCGCGCCGCGAGGACGTGGTGCTGAGCCCGGCGCCCCGGCGCGGTCCGCCCTCCTTCGCGCCTGCCTGCTGACCCGGTCACGACCGAGGTTCCGTCCCGTACATCCCGTACGCCCGCAGGCAGTGCGCACGACTCCCGCGTTCACCGACCCCGCCGCACCCGTGTGTGCGGCTCCCCGCGCGCACCCGCGCGCCGCGTACAGGAGTTGACTTTCCCGTGGCTCAGTCCCCGACCAAGCAGCAGGCCAAGCGCATCAGCGCCCGTGAGCGGATCCAGGAGGCACAGCGCCGCGAGCAGCAGGCGGCCAAGCGCCGCCAGCGGATCGTCGTGACCGTCTCCGCCGTCGTCGTCCTCGCCCTCGCGGGCGGTGTCGCGCTCGCGATCAACACGGGCTCGAAGAAGGACGACAAGGCCTCCGCGGCCTCCTCCGCCGCCCCGCTGGTCGTCCCCGCCAACGCCTCCGGCCCGGACGGCACGGTGATCACCTACGGCAAGGCCGACGCCCCGCACACCATGGAGGTGTACGAGGACTTCCGCTGCCCGGTCTGCAAGCACTTCGAGGCGGCGAACGGCCAGACCGTCAAGGAGATCACCCAGGAGGGCCAGATCAAGGTGGAGTTCCACCTGGCCGCCTTCCTCGACAAGAACCTCGGCGGCAAGGGCTCGCGCACCGCGCTGGCGGCGGCCGGCGCCGCGCTGAACGAGGGCGTGGACAAGTTCAAGGCCTTCCACGACGTGCTGTACGCCAACCAGCCGGACGAGCGCGCGGACGGCTTCGGCGACGTCAACCACATCCTCGACCTGGCCGGCCAGGTGCCCGGGCTGAAGACGGACGCCTTCGTGAAGGCCGTCACCGACAAGACCTACGCGCCGTGGGCGGCGAAGGTCGCCGACGCGTTCAACGACAGCGGGGTGACGGGCACTCCGACGGTCAAGGTGGACGGCAAGCCGATCAACCTGTTCGCCGGCAACTCCGCCGCGACTCCGGAGCAGTTCACCGCGCAGGTCAAGCAGGCCGCCGGCCTCCAGTAGGCCGCACCGCACCGCACGGCACCACCGGCCCGGCCGAACTCCCGGCCGGGCCGGCCCTCCCGAGCCAGCCACCGGAGTGCTGCCATGACCGCCGCGACCACCGTTCACCTGTCCCAACCCGCCCCCGACGCCGCCGACGCCGGCCGAGCCGCGATCGGCGCGAGCCGGGCCTTCGCGATCCTGCTGTTCCTCGGCGGGCTGATCGGGCTGGCCGCCTCGGCCGTCCTGACCTTCGACAAGCTCCGCATCCTGGAGAACCCCTCCTACGTCCCCAGCTGCAACATCAACCCGGTGATCAGCTGCGGTTCGGTGATGCGCACCGAGCAGGCCTCGGTGTTCGGCTTCCCCAATCCGCTGCTCGGCCTGGCGGCCTTCGGCGCGCTGGCGGCGATCGGCGCGGGGCTGCTGGCCGGTGCCGCCTACCGGCGCTGGTTCTGGCTGGGCCTGCACGGCGGGACGGTGCTGGGCGTCGTGTTCACGCACTGGCTGATCGTCCAGGCGCTGTACGACATCGGCGCGCTGTGCCCGTACTGCATGGTGGTGTGGGCGACGGTGGTGGCGCTGTTCTGGTACACCACCCTGCACAACCTGCGGACGGGCGTGATCCCTGTGGGGCCGAGGATGCGGGCGGTCGTCCGGGAGGCGGCGCGCTACCACTGGGCGCTGCCGGCGCTGTGGGCGGCGGTGATCGCGCTGCTGGTCCTCAACCGGTTCTGGTACTACTGGAGCACCCTGGTCTGAGACCCGCTCACCCCACGTACCCCGCCGAGTGCAGCAGTGCGGCGACGCCGGTCCGCCGGGCCTCCAGGGCCCCGGTGAGCCGGCGCGCCGCGCAGGGGTGCAGCAGGGCGGTGGCCTTGGCGGGGTTGTGAGCTGTTCGGCCGCGAGTGCGCGTGAGGGCGCACGCGTTGCACGCTCGCGCCCTCCGGACTGGGCTCGATCCGGTGGCTGCGGTAGCGTCGAGCCCGCGATCTGGGACGCCGGGAACGGCGCCAGCGTGCGGGGCTCCCTCTCCACCAGAGCGATGGTTTGGGAGCTCCCCGTCGCCTCTGGCCGTGCCCACCTGGCCAGGTCGCGAGGGAGCCGGCCTCCCGGGAAGGACCACTCACGGGATGCGTGTCGCCCAGCGGGGTTGAGTACGCCGGGGACCAGTGCGCCCAAGACCGTTCGGGGCGTGCGGCTCATCGGGAGTCATTCCTGATCAGTCCAGAGGAACGGTGAAGTAGCCGTGGTCGGCGATCTCCTCGACCTGGAGACGGACCACCGCACCCGCCGCGACCACGCCGCCGTCGAACATGAAGTGCACGGCGGGGTTGGCGTGTCGGCCCTGGTCGGGGATCGCCTCGCTTACCCGAACACGGCTTGCCGGAAGGCGTTGCGCAGGTCGGTGAGCGGCTGGGTGGTCCGGTCGTAGTGCACCTTGTTGGTGAGCAGCAGCGCCCAGCGGCCGAGCCGGCGGGAGACCCAGATGCCGGTGCCGGTGAAGCCGTAGTGGACGAAGGTGCCCTCGGCGGGTTCGGTGCCGGGGGCGTACAGCCAGGACAGCCCGCGGGCGGGGGCGAGGCCGCCGGTCTGCTCGCGCAGTGATTCGGTGATCCACGGTTCGCCCCAGGGCAGTTGGGGTGGCGGGGCGAGCAGGGCGGTGAGGAAGCGGGCGAGGTCGTGGGCGGTGGAGAAGACCCCGGCGTTGCCGGAGACCCCGCCGAGCAGCCGGGCGGAGGGGTCGTGCACCACACCGCGCAGATGGGCGCCGACCGACTCCTCGTACTCGGTGGGCGCGGTACGGGCGTTCGCCGCGGTGTCGAGCGGGCCGTACCGGGTGTCGGCCATGCCCAGCGGCCGCCAGACCCAGCGCGCGGCGAGTCGGTCCAGCGGCGCGCCGCCGAGGTCCTCGACCAGGTAGGTGAGCAGCACGGCGGCGCGGTCGGTGTACTCGACGGCCACGCCCGGTTCGCGGTGCAGCGGGGCGGCGATCACCCCGGCCCGGATCGCCGCGAGGTCCCGACCGTAGCGCTGCTCGAAGCGGGTGCGCGGGAGCATTCCGGCGGTGTGCGCGAGGAGTTGACGAGCCGTCACGGTTCCGGACGGGTGCCCCGCGGCGGGCTGCCACCAGCGGCCGAGCGGTTCGTCCAGTGGCAGCCGCCCGAACTGCCGCAGCACGCCCGCACAGGGCCAGAGCGCGACGATCTTGGTGAGGCTGGCGAGGTCGTACAGCGTGTCCGGCCCGGGCACGAGCTCCGCGTACCGGCCTTGCCCGAGCACGCCTTGGCTGCCGCCGCCGAGCGTGCCGCCGGCGTCACCGACGGCCCAGACGGCGCCCGCGCCGACGGTGCGCACGCCCTCCCGGAGCAGTCGGTCCAACTCCCCGCCGGGCTCGGCCAGGGCGGGGAGTCGTTCGGTTTCGGGCGGTCGGTGGCTCACCACGGGTGTCTACCCGGCGCGGCGGCCGCTCAGACCGCCTCGACGAGCTCCTTGCCGAGGCAGACGCTCAGCGGGTGGTCCTTGTAGATGCCGAACTTCCGGATCGCGACGTAGCCCTCGGACTCGTACAGCGCGATGGCCTCGGGCTGCTCGGTGCCGGTCTCCAGGACGAAGCGGGTGCGCCCGGCCTCGACGGCGGTCCGCTCCAGGCGGCGCAGCACCGCCCGGGCCAGGCCGCGACCGCGGGCGTCGGGTATCACGAACATCCGCTTCAGCTCGGCGTCGCCGTCGCGCAGCCCGTCCGGCCCGGCCTGCTTGGCCCGCCAGCCGCCGCAGGCGACCGGGCGGCCGTCCAGGTAGGCGATCATGAACAGTCCGGCCGGTGCCTCGAAGTCCTCGGCGTGCAGCACGGTCTCGTCCGGGTCGCCGTAGCGGCGGACGTACTCCTGCTGCACCTCCGCCGACAGGGCCTGGGCGTCGGGGTGGGCGTAACCGGTGACGCGGAACTCGACGGTGCCGGTGTCCTTGGTGGCGGTGCTCTCCATGGTTGGAAAGCCTACGATCCCTCCTCAGCGACCCTCGAACCGGGCGAGCAGCTCGGTCTTGCCGAACATCGCGGCGGCCTCGACGGCGGAGGGGTAGCCGGCCTTCGGGTCCGCGCCGCCGGCCAGCAGGGCGCCCACGACGTCCACGGTGCCCTTGAAGACGGCTCCGGCCAGCGGGGTCTGGCCCTTGTCGTTGGCACGGTTCGGGTCGGCGCCGCGCGCGAGCAGCGCCTCGACGGTGTCGGTGTGGCCGTGGTAGGCGGCCAGCATGACCAGGGTGTCGCCGCTGCCGTTGGTGAGGTCCGCGGAGACGCCCGCGTCGACGGCGGCGGTCAGGGTGTCGGTGTCTCCGGTCCGGGCGGCGTCGAAGAGCTTCCCGGCGAGCGCGATCACCTCGGCGTCGGGGGCATCGGTCATGGCGGGCTGCCTTTCCTGGGAACTGGCGAGGGAGCGGTGCGTACCGCACCGTATCGGCCGGCGCGAAACCGGGCCAGCCGGTGTCCGGATTCCGGATGACGGCCGGCCCCGGCGGGGCACCCGGCCGCGCGGGTTGCGCAGCCGTTCGAGCGAACTTCCCGGAGCCCCCGGAAACCTCCCGCCCGCTCCCCGGGAATGCCTCCCGCACCGAATCCGCGCGACACAAGGCCCCCACCCCGGCCGGTTCGCATACCCCCGTCCGTTCTCCCGAACGGCATTGAACGGCAGAACCACCCGTTTGCACCGTTCCATCAGCTATTACTTTTTGTCACGATTAGGGCACTTTAAGTAACACTGTCCCCGCCCCCTCCCCGAGGAGCAGAACGTGATCCTCAATGTCTCCGCGCTCGTCCTGTTCGGCACCGTCGCCTTTCTGTTTTTCCGCAGAGACGGCCTGAAGATGTCGCACGCCATCGTCTGCGCCCTCTTCGGCTTCTACATCGCCGGTTCCTCGATCGCCCCGAGCATCACGGCGGGCGGCGCCAGCCTGGCGAGCCTGCTCGGCGGCATCAAGTTCTAGGACCGCCACTCCCCGTACGGGCCCGGGCGCGGATCCCACCGCCCCGGGCCCCGTCGTACCCGAGCAGTCCTCCCTCACCCCACCCGTCCCACTCGCCCGGGGAGTCACGGAATGCCGCTCCACCGCCATCTCACCAAGGGCCGCGAGATCGCCCGAACCGCCGGGGACCACGCCTCCGACATGTTCGCCCCGCTCGCCGTGATCGGCCGGGGCCTGCGTCACCACGCCGACTGGGCCCGGACCCGCTGGCAGGCCACCCCGCAGGAACGCCGCGGCCCGACCCTGTTCCTGACCGCCGCGACGCTGATCGGCATCTACCTGCTGCCGCACGGCCTGCTGTTCGCACTGGTCGCCCTGATGGCCAGCTCCGCCTGGACCGGCCGGCCCCCCAAGGCCGCGCCCGCCCCGCCCGCGCCCGACGTCGCCGAGATCAAGCTGAGCGCCCTCTACTCGGCGCTCACCCCGTACCTGTGCGGGCCCGAGGACGCCAACCCGCTGTACCACTTCGAGGGCAGCTACAAGAGCGCCTTCAGCTCCTGGGAGTTCGACGGCGAGGGCCGGCTCTCCCGGCTGGAGCTGGGCTACCCGGCGTACTTCACCGACACCGAGCCGGCCGCCCGCGCGCGGATCGAGCAGGTCGTCCAGGGCAAGGCCGGGCGGGCCCGGGAGTACCGCTTCGACTGGGACGAGGAGTCCAACCGGCTCCGCATCGCCGCGATGGCACCGCTGGCCACCGACATCGTCGCCCAGCGCTTCGTGGCCGCCCCGGGCGAGATCGTGCTCGGCTTCACCGACGAGGACGGCACCGCCCGCACCATCCCGGTCAGCCAGGGCGGCACCACCGCCCAGCAGCCGCCGGTGGTCTGGCGCACCGGCCCGCGCTCCTCCGAGCCGCACCTGCTGGCCCTCGGGGTCGCCGGCTACGGCACCTCCAGCCTGCTGCGCTCGCTCGCGCTCCAGGCCCTCCCGTACGCCGACCTGGTGGTGATCGACGGCGCCGGCACCGGAGAGCACGCCTGCCTGGTGAACCGGCCCGGCGTGCACACCGTGGAGACCAGCCTGCACGGCACGCTGGCCGCGCTGGAGTGGGCCGCCAGGGAGACCGACCGCCGGCTCGCCGCGCTGAACGCCGCCCGGCACGCCGGGACCGCCCCGCCGGAGGACGCCACCCGGCCGCTGTGGCTGCTGCTGGACCACCCGACCGAGCTGAGCGAGCTCGCCCACGCCGAGGGCCGACCCGACCCCCAGGACCTGCTGGAGCTGCCGCTGCGGCACGGCCGGGCCGCCCGGGTCACCGTGGTGATCGCCGACGACATCGAGGCCCGGGACCGGCTCACCCCGACCGTCCGGGCCACCACCCGGGCCCGGGTGGTGCTCGGCCCGGCCGGGCCCGAGGAGGGCCACGCCGCACTCGGCGCACCGCTGGACATCGTGCCCGCCGCGCACGCCCCGATCGGCCGCGGCTACGCCCGGATCGGCAACGGCGCCCCGGTCCGGCTCCAGGTGCCCGCCACCGTCGACCCGCTGGACGACGAGGCCCCGCCGCAGCTGCGGGACGCGGTGATCGCCCTGCTGCCGCACCGCGACAGCCGGACCGAGGCCGCCCCGGGAACGCCGCCCCGCCCGGAGCACCCGCCGACGGTCCCGGCCGACGGCGCGCCCGAAGCCCGCCCGGTCGACCTCGGCAAGACCGAACCGATGATCCGTTCCCGACCGATCTCCTGAACACGGGTAAGAGGGGGCGGCGACGGCCGTCGAATCCCGTCCCGGTACGCTCGACACGGAAAGGCCGACCGATCACCAGATGTGAAATAGGTGACACCTGGGGTGATATCACCGGCCAGATGTGACAAATCGGGCGCTGGTGGGTACAAACAGGGGCGGCACGACAGACGACGCATGTCCCGGGACGGGAATCTTCGTCGGAAGCCGAGCGTTGACCGAACGACGAAGAACAGCGACCACTAGTCCTGTGGGCCATAAGCCCGGGAGGCACGATTCATGAGCGAGCGAGCTCTCCGCGGCACGCGACTCGGGGCCACTAGCTACGAGACCGACCGTGGTATCGATCTGGCTCCCCGCCAGACCGTCGAGTACGCATGTCAGAACGGACACCGTTTCGAGGTTCCTTTCTCGGTCGAGGCGGAGATCCCCGCGACCTGGGAATGCCGCTTCTGTGGGCAGGAGGCGGCACTTCTCGACGGTGACGAGCCGGAGGAGAAGAAGGTCAAGCCCACGCGCACCCATTGGGACATGCTGATGGAGCGCCGGACGCGCGAGGAGCTGGAGGAGGTGCTGGCCGAGCGGCTGGCCGTGCTCCGCTCCGGCGGGATGAACCTCGCGGTGCACCCGCGGGACACCCGTAAGAGCGCCTGACACACCTCTCTCCCGCCGCTGGGCGGGAGGACGCGAAAAGGGACCCTGGTCACCAGGGTCCCTTTCGCGTTGTCCCGCGTTGTCCGGAGCGGTACTGCCCTGGAACCGGTACTGCCCTGGAACGGTACGGGCCCGGAACGGCAACGGGCCGCCCGGTCGGGCGGCCCGTGTCGATCCCGTGCGGCTCGGCCGGCTCGGGCCGGCTCAGCCGGTGATCGGCGGGCGGTAGGTGGTGTCCGGGCCCTGCGGGCCGCGCGGGCCGGCGTCCGGCTCGACCACCTCGCCCTGGATCACCTTGCCGTCCGGGCGGTGGATGCGCATCTGCTCCTGCAGCCGCATCGCGTCCGCGAACGGGTCGGCGCCGACGGTGGAGGTGCTGCGCAGCGCCTTGTCCGCGATCCGGCGCCCGGCGGCCCGCCACAGCGCCCGGGTGGGCGGGAACAGCAGGGTCAGGGCGATCAGGTCCGACAGGAAGCCGGGGATGATCAGCAGCAGCCCGGCCAGCACGGTCATGCTGGTCCCGGTCTGCGGCTGCTGGGACTGCGGGTTCTTGCTCTGTTCGATGGCCGCCGACAGCGCCTTCACCCCGGCCCGCTTGATCAGCGAGCCGCCGATCACCCCGCCGGCGATGAGCAGCAGCAGGACGGCGAAGCCGCCCAGCCACGAGCCCACCAGGACCAGCAGCCAGATCTCCAGCACCAGCCAGGCGGTGATCAGCAGCGGCAGCACCCGTCGGAGCCTGCTCCGCGGGGCCGGACGCGTGGGGGTAGCTTGCTGGGTCACGGTACGAATCCACTCCAAGCGGTGCGCTGCGCGCCGCACGGGGGGTCCGGACCGGCTACGGCACCACCCGGTCCAACGATTCCCCGGCGGCGGGTGTTCCGGCGCCGGCCTTCTTGCGGCGGCCGACCAGCACGGCGGCGCCGCAGGCCAGCAGGCCGCCGATCGCCAGCGTCCACTCCGGGGCGGCGCCGACCTCGTCGGCCACCGTGGTGCCGTCGCGCAGCGGGACGGTCGCGGACAGCTCGGCCGGGGTCAGCTCCTGGGTGCGCTGCTCGACCGTGCCGTCCGGGGCGATCACCGCGCTGATGCCGCTGGTGGCGGCGATCAGGACGGCCCGGCCGTGCTCGACCGCGCGCAGCCGGCTCATCGCGAGCTGCTGCTCGGGCTGGCCGGTCTCGGCGTAGGTCGCGTTGTTGGTCTGCACCACCAGGACGCGGGCGCCGCTGTCCACGGTGTCCCGGACGATCTCGTCGTAGGCCACCTCGAAGCAGATCACGTCGCCGATCTTCGCCGGGCCGAGCTGCATCACGCCGTTGTGGTCGCCCGGGTAGAAGTCGCGGGCGACCCGCTGGAGGCGGGTGATCACCTTCATCAACTGGGCGCGGAACGGCACGTACTCGCCGAAGGGGACGGGGTGCTGCTTGGTGTAGGAGGCGCCGGGGCCGGTGACCGGGTCCCAGACGATGCCCTCGTTCTGGACGTGCTGGGCGTCCGGGCCGTCCACCAGGGTGCCGACCAGGGTGGGCACTCCGACGGCCTGGACCGCCTCGTCGATGCGCTGGCGGGCCAGCGGGTCGCTGAACGGGTCCAGGTCGGAGGAGTTCTCCGGCCAGATCACGACGTCGGGGCGCGGGAGCTTGCCGGCCTGGATGTCGGCGGCCAGGCGCTCGGTGGCCGAGGCGTGGTTGTTGAGGACCATCATC
Organism: Kitasatospora sp. NPDC058190; assembly: GCF_042883685.1. Classification (NCBI taxonomy): domain Bacteria; kingdom Bacillati; phylum Actinomycetota; class Actinomycetes; order Kitasatosporales; family Streptomycetaceae; genus Kitasatospora; species Kitasatospora sp. NPDC058190. The sequence continues at coordinate 54,040 of NZ_JBHVVI010000014.1, read as the reverse complement.
GGGCGCCCGAGGAAGTCCATGCCCGGGTTGGGCACGTTGCCCTGGACGATGGCGACCTTGACGGTGTCGTTCGCGGCGGTCGGCACCGGCACGAGGTAGCCGGCCAGCAGCGCGGCCACCGCGCCGAGCGCCGCCAGCGCGGCCGCCCTGGGGGCCTTGCGCGGCCCGCGCAGGCGCAGCGCGGCCCAGGCCAGCAGGGCGCCGGAGAGGGCGACGGCGAAGGTCACCAGCGGCGCGCCGCCGAGCGCCGCCAGCGGGGTGTACGGGGTGGCGGTGTTGGCGAAGGCGAGCCGGCCCCAGGGGAAGCCGCCGAGCGGCAGCCGGTCGCGCGCCCACTCCTGGGTGATCCACAGGCAGGCCGCCCAGAGGGGCCAGCCGGGCAGCCGGGAGGTGAGTGCCAGCGCGCCGCCGAGCAGGGCCAGGAACAGCGCCTCGACGACGGACAGGCCGACCGTGGCGTCCCAGCCGACCACCCGCAGCCAGCTGAGCAGCATCAGGAAGAACGGCAGGCCGAAGGCGAAGCCCGTCCACAGGCCCTGGCGGAAGGTGCGGCCGCGGGTGAGCAGCGAGAGCGCGGCGACGCCGAGCAGCGACAGCGGCCAGAGGTCGTAGGGCGGGAAGGCCAGCGCGAGCAGCAGGCCGGCCAGTGCGGCGAGGCCGGTCCGGGGCAGCCCGGCGCGGACCTTGGCGAGCGCGCGGGCGGCGCGGCCGGGCTTGCCGGGTGTGGCGGCCTGGTCCTGCGGCTCCGGAGCGGTCCCGGACCGCTCCTGGGTGACGGGCATGGCCACCGGCGCACCATCTTCCTGGGGCTTGCTGTTCGGACGCTGTCCGAAGAAGGTACCCCGGAAGGTCTGTGTCGCGTGAGGTCAGGGTGGTACGGCCCGCCCCCGGCCCGACCCCTCTCCGGCCCCTTTCCGGCCCCCTCCACCCGACCCGCCCGCGCCCGGGTCAGCGCTCGGCGTAGCGGACGTCGCGCAGCGGCCAGTGCTCGGCGAGCCAGCCGGAGACGGCCCGGTACAGCGGGGCGTCCAGCTCGGCGCGGTCGGCCCGGACCCAGGAGCTGACCGAGACCACGGACGGGTCCTCGCGGTCCGGGTAGATGTAGACGCAGCCGATCACCTCGTCCCGCTCCGGTTCCACGACGGTGTAGGTGAAGCCGGTGCGGGCCTCGAAGTCGGCGGCGTGGCGGCGCAGGTCCTCGCGGTTGCGGTCGAGCGGCATCCCGCCCGCGGGCGGCCAGCCGCGGCCCGCCCAGCCGGGGGTGGCGCGGATGTGGTCGATGCTGCCGGTCCACGCGGCGTGGTCGGAGTCGTTGTGCTGCTCGCCCAGGGGCTCCAGGCGGAACTCCGGGGCGAGCAGCTCGCGCGGGACGGTGAAGTCGGCGGGCACCAGGGGGTCGGTCGTCATGGTGAGCAACCTAAGCGCGCCGGGCCCGCCGGCTCATCCGATTTAGCGCTGGTGCACGGTGCGGCCGCGGACCACGGTGCGCAGGCAGGTGGGCAGCTCGCGGCCCGGGGTGAGGTCGGGCAGGCCGGGGGTGCCGGAGCGCGGATCGGTGGACCAGCCGGCCACCCGGGCGTCGGGGGCCTGGACGACCAGTTCCTCGGCGGCCCAGATCGCGTAGCTGGCGACCGCGCCGGGGACCAGCACGCCGTCCTGGTCGCGGCCGATCGCGCGCCAGCCGCCGCGGGTGTGGGCGGTGAAGGCGGCGCGGACCGAGATCCGGTGTTCCAGGGTCTGGTGGAAGGCCGCCGCGCGGACGGTGCCCCAGGGGTCGAGCGGGGTGACCGGGGCATCCGAGCCGAAGGCCAGCGGGACGCCGGCCCGCAGCAGGGCGGCGAAGGGATTGAGCGCGGCGGCCCGCTCGGCGCCCAGGCGCTGCACGTACATGCCGTCCGGGCCGCCCCAGGCGGCGTCGAAGGCGGGCTGGACGGAGGCGGTGAGGCCGAGCTCGGCGAAGGCGGCGATGGCCTTGTCGTCCAGGGCCTCGGCGTGCTCGACGCGGTGGCGCAGGGCCTTGACCCGGGCGGCGCCGACCCGTTCGCCGGCCGCGCGGACGCCCTCGACGACCGCCGCCACGGCGGCGTCGCCGATGGCGTGGAAGCCGGCCTGCAGCCCGGCCTCGGTGCAGGCGGCGACGTGGTCGGCGACCTGCTCGGCGCTCAGGTAGGCGGTACCGGTGTGCTCGGCGTCGGCGTACGGGGTGTGCAGGCAGGCGGTGCGCGAGCCGAGCGCGCCGTCCACGAAGAGGTCGCCGCCGGCACCCACCGCGCCGAGTCGGCGGGCGGTCTCGATGCCACCCAACTCGCCCCAGTAGCCGAAGACTTCGGGGCCCTCGCGGTCGGCGGCCAGCTCCAGCAGGGCGGCCAGGTCGGCCTCGGAGGAGATCTCCGGGCCCGCGCACTCGTGCAGGGCGCCGATGCCGAGTTCGGCGGCGCGGGCGAGGGTGGCGCGCTGGGCGCGGCGGCGCTGCTCGGGGGTGAGGTGGGCGAGCGCGGTCTGCCGGACGGCGTGGTGGGCGTCCTTGGTCAGCGGACCCTCGGCGTCGAAGCCGGGCCGCTCGGTGAGGCCCTCGGTGAGGGTGCGCAGCGCGGTGGTGGCGAGCGCGGAGTGCACGTCGGTGCGGGAGAGGTAGAGCGCGGCGCCGCGGGCGGCGGCGTCGAGCTCGGCGAGCGTGGGCGGGCGGCCCTCGGGCCAGCCGCTCTCGTCCCAGCCGTGACCGATCAGCACCCCGCCGGACTCGGGCCGGGCTTCGACGTAGGCGGTGACGGCCGCCAGGGTGGCGGCCAGCGAGGGGCTGCCGGTGAGGTCGAGGCCGGTGAGCGCCAGGCCGGTGGAGGTGGCGTGGACGTGGGCGTCCACGAAGGCGGGGGTGACCAGGGCGCCGTCCAGTTCGACGATCTCGTCCGCGGTGGCGGCGTACGCCTCGGCGGCGCCGTCGCTGCCGACCCAGGCGATGTGCTCGCCCTCCACGAGCATCGCGGTGGCGAAGGGGTCGGCGGGGCTGTAGACGGCGCCGCCGCGCAGCAGGACGGTCCGTGGAGTGCGTTCGGTCATGCCGCTAAGTCTGCACCCCACCGGTTCGACCTCAGAGCTTCGGGGGTCGGGCCTCGTAGGGGGTGGAGAGCACGACGGTGGTGCGGGTGGAGACGCCGGCGGCGCTGCGGATGCGGGCGAGCAGGTCCTCCAGGTCGCCGGGGGCGCCGACGCGCACCTTGAGGATGTAGTTCTCGTCGCCGGCGACGCTGTGGCAGGCCTCGATCTCGGGCAGGCCGGCCAGTCTCTCCGGGGTGTCGTCCGGGGCACTGGGGTCGAAGGGTTTGACCGAGATGAACGCGGTCAGCGCCAGGTCGACGGCGTCGGGGTCGATGATCGCGGTGTAGCCGCGGATCACCCCGCGCTGTTCGAGGCGGCGCACCCGCTGGTGCACCGCCGAGGTGGACAGGCCGGTGGCCTTGCCCAGGTCCGTGTAGCTCATCCGGCCGTCTTCTAGGAGCAGCTGGACGATGCGTTGGTCGAGATCCTCCACAGTGCGCAAACCTACCCGCTGGGGAGTACGGGGGCGCACGCGGTGTCGCACCGCCCCGAGCCGAAAGGCGTGCCGGTGCCGGAAGCGACGAGCGACAAGCGACAAGCGACAAGCGAGGAACGAGCGCCGGAGGGTGGGCCCCTCCTGCCCGAGGGCGGGCAAGGAGGGCGAACGTCGGCGCCGGGTCAAGAGCGCACGGAGGCGAGCGGGCGGATCACTGGAAGGCTTGCAGGTGTCAGACAGGCAAGTGCCGGATGAATGTGGCGCGCGGTGTGGCCAAGGACACACCCGGTGCATCACGGTGCACATCACCGCAGGGTTATGAGCCCGAATCACAGGGAAGTGCTGGTTGTGGCCCTGAGCGACCACGCCGGGCCCGATCCTAGGGGGATCCTCATGCCTGCTACTGACCAGCGCGTACTGGGCGCCGACGAGACCGACGATATGACCGGCCGCGACGACCTCGCGGTCGACCACGCGCCGGGCAGCGACCCCGTCGAGGTCGAGACCTGGGACGTCTTCCGGGTCCACTGCCCCGAGTGCCGCCGTCCGATCGCCCTGGTGGCGGACGAGGAACGGCTGCCGCAGCACGCCCTGCTCCCCACCGCCTGGAACCCCTTCGCCCCCGCGATCTGCCCGGGTTCGGGCGCGCCGACCGACGACCTGACGGAGGTCGAGGCCGCGGAGGACGCCGAGTCGGCCGGCTTCGACGCGCTGTTCAAGCTCCCGAGCGGGCTCGACTGGCGCACCCAGCCGTTCTCGCACGCGCTGGTGCACCGTCCGGCGCGGGGCGCGGCCGGCCCGGCTCAGGCCGCGCGGCCGGTCACGACGGTCATCCCGGAGCAGCGCCGGCGGCTGGTGCGGCGCTGATCGCCGCCCGCCGTACGTGAATTGACGCTCCGTCGAGAACGCCTGCGGCCGTCACTCCGCACCCTGGAGTGACGGCCGCAGGCCGTATCGGGGAAGGTTCGTCAGGCCTTCGTGAGGTGGCGGCCGATCACCAGCCGCTGGATCTGGTTGGTGCCCTCGACGATCTGCAGCACCTTGGCCTCGCGCATGAAGCGCTCGGCCGGGAAGTCCTGGGTGTAGCCGTAGCCGCCGAGCACCTGGACGGCGTCGGTGGTCACCCGCATCACCGTGTCGGTGCAGAACAGCTTGGCCATCGCCGCCTCCTTGGAGAACGGCCGGCCCGCGTCCCGCAGCCGCGCGGCGGACAGGTAGAGCGCGCGCCCGGCCTCGATCTGGGTGGCCATGTCGGCGAGCATGAAGGACAGGCCCTGGAACTCGGCGATCGTCCGGCCGAACTGGCGCCGGGTGCGGGCGTAGTCCACCGCGAGGTCGAGCGCGGCCTGGGCGACGCCGATCGCGCAGGCGGCGATGCCGAGGCGGCCGGAGTCCAGCGCGGCGAGCGCGATCTGGAAGCCCTGGCCCTCCTCGCCGATCAGCCGGTCGCGGGAGACCCGGGCGCCGTCGAAGTGCAGCTGGGCGGTCGGCGAGGAGCGCATGCCCATCTTGTGCTCCGGCGGCGCGGCCGACAGGCCCTGCTGGGCGCCGGGGACGAGCAGGCAGCTGATGCCCTTGGGGCCCTCGGCGCCGGTGCGCACCAGGGCGCTGTAGAAGTCGGCCTGCCCGCCGTGGGTGATCCACGCCTTGGTGCCGTTGACGACGTACTCCTCGCCGTCCAGGTCGGCGCGGGTGCGCAGGGCGGCCGCGTCCGAGCCGGACTGCGGCTCGGAGAGGCAGTAGGCGCCGAGCTGCTCGCCGGAGAGCATGCCGGGCAGCCACTGCTCGCGCTGCTCGTCGCTGCCGAAGGTGGCCAGCGCGTGGCAGGACAGGGTGTGCACGCTGACACCGAGGCCGACGGCCAGCCAGCCGGCCGCGAGCTCCTCCAGCACCTGCAGGTACACCTCGTACGGCTGCTCGCCGCCGCCGTACTTCTCGTCGTACGGGAGGGACAGCAGGCCGGCCTCGCCGAGGGTGCGGAAGACCTCCCGGGGGAAGCGGCCGGCGGCCTCGTCCTCCGCCGCGCGCGGCTGCAGCTCGCGCTGGACCAGGTCCCGGGTGAGGCTCAGCAGCTCGCGGGCCTCCTCGCTCGGCAGCTGGCGCTCCACGGCTTTCACGGGGGAGGGGGTCATGGCGGCGGTCGCCTCCTCGATCGGGCACCGGACCGAGGTGTCGGCTGGTCCGGCGCGGGGTGTGGCAGGTCTGCCCGACCGGCACCGGGTTGCGGTGAACGGCCGTTCACAGGCGTGGCGAAGGCGAGTATGCCCGAAACCCAGGCCGCCGTCACGACCAGCACAGATGAACTGTCCGCAGTGGTGGGCTACGGCACCGTAGGGTTGACGTTGTGGCTGTTTCCGGAACCCTCCGCTCCCCCCGTACGCCCGCGACCTGCGATCCGCTGACCTCGCTCGCCGCCGAGCTGCGCGCGCTGCCGCCCTCCTGCGGACCGGTGCGGCTGGTCGCGGTGGACGGGCACGCGGGCTCCGGCAAGACCACCTTCGCCGGGCGGCTGGCGGCGGCGCTCGACGGGGCGCCGGTGGTCCACCTCGACGACCTGGCCACCCACACCGAGTTCTTCGAGTGGACCGGGCGGCTGCGCGAGCAGGTGCTGGAGCCGCTGGCGGCCGGCCGGGACGCCTCGTACCGGGTGTACGACTGGACGCTGCGCCGCTTCGCGACCACCGCCGCGGTGCCGGCCGCCCCGGTGGTGCTGGTGGAGGGGGTCGGCGCGGGGCGCCGGGAGGTGCGTCCCCGGCTGGCCCGGGTGATCTGGATGGAGCTGGACGCCGTCGCGGCCCGGCGGCGCGGCGAGGAGCGGGACGGTCCGGAACTGGCCGAGTTCTGGGCCGGCTGGGCGCGGGCGGAGGCGGCGCACTTCGCCGCCGACCCGAGCCGCCCGTACGCCGCCACGCGCGTGGACGGGGTGACCGGACGGATCCTGCCGAGCACCGTCGGTGAATCTTCAACAAGCCCTTGACCTGCGACATCACCAGGATCTAGGTTCTCCTCAGCCGCCGAAACGCACTGTTCCGGCCGCCTCGGACCCGACGTCCCCGGCTTGTTCCCCCGTGAGCCGGGGGCGTCGTCCGGTCCCCTCCCACGTTGCGTCCCGCCGTCGGCGTTGCCCGGCTTTTCAGCCATCCGACCGCTCAACGACCGCGTGCGCGATCCCATTTGACCCCGTGCGACACCCTTCCGGATCAGCCCCGCGCCGGTACGATTCCTGGCAGGCGCATATGCGCCCCGGGGGCTTCCGACCACCGGCCCGGCAACGCTGAGGCGAACCGCCGGCCGAGCCCCGGGCCACACCGCGGGGGGCGTGAGTGACGACGGTGGACAGTTCCGACAGCACGGCGGGCGGCCCGGACCGGCTCGCCGACCGCGCCTGGCTGCGCGCCATGGACGCCTACACGGCCGGCGCCTACGCCCGTGCCGAGGAGGAGTTCCGGGCCGCCGTCCGGCTGGACCCGGGCATGGCCGACGCCTGGCTCGGCCTGCACGCCCTGCGCAGCGACACCTCGGCGGCACTGCTGGCCATGTACCGCCACCAGAAGCGCTTCGGCGAGCAGCGGCGGCTGCACCGGCGCCCGCTCAGCTCCTGGTACTGGCTGGGCTGGTGGGTGCAACCCGTCCTGGAGGACGCCCGCGACCTCGCGCTGGCGCACGCCTCGCACTGGCTGGACGGCCGCCACCTGGCCGAGCTGGACCGGGCGCTGGAGCAGTGCCCGGCGCCCAGTGAGGACCCCTCCGCCCAGTTCCTGTACGCCTGCCGCTCCTATCTGCTCAAGGACTGGGAGCAGCTGATCCGGGACACCGACCACCTGCTGGACGACCCGCTGCTGGGCATAGAGGCCGGGCTGTTCGCCGGGATGGCGCGGGTCCGCCTCGACATGTGCGCCCAGGCGCAGGCGCCGCTGGCCGCCTCGCTGGCGCGCTGCCGCTCCGAGCAGCCGCAGCGCAAGGAGCTGCGGTACTGGCTGGCCCGGGCGTACGAGGGGGCCGGACGCAGTGCGGCGGCACTGCCGCTGTACCGGGCGGTGCACCGGGCGGATCCGGCGTTCATGGACACCGCGACCCGGCTGGCGGCCATCGCGGCGGAGGACGCGCTCGCGGACGGGCTGCTGGCGGGCGAGCGCTCGGGCGGGGCGGAGACGACCGGGCCGGGGTACCGGGACGACACCGGGTATACCGAAGGGCCGTTCTACGGTGAGGAGTTCGGGACCGGGACGGCCGCACCGGGAGGCGGGCCCTCGGTCGACGCGAGCCTGGTGGACGGCGTCACCGACGGCGTCGCGGACGGCGCTCCGGCCGGGCCGACGGGCGGCAGCGCGCCACAGGCGGCCGGGGAGCGGTCCGGCTCGGGCCTCCCGGGCGGCCCCACCGGCCCCGCCGCACCCGTTCCGCTGCCGGTCCGCGGCGCGACGCAGCCCCGGGTCGCGCCCGGGCCCGCGCCCGCCCAGCAGGAGGGCGACGAGCGGGAGTTGGACGCGGCACTGGCCGAACTCTCGCTGATGGTGGGCCTGGAGCCGGTGAAGCGCCAAGTGCGCGCGCTCTCGGCCCAGTTGAGAATGAGCCGACTGCGCGCCGAACAGGGCCTGCCGGTCCAGCCGCCGAAGCGGCACTTCGTCTTCTCCGGCCCCTCCGGCACCGGCAAGACCACCGTGGCGCGGATCCTCGGCCGGGTCTTCCACGCCCTCGGCCTGCTCTCCGGCGACCACCTGGTGGAGGCCCAAAGAGCCGACCTGGTCGGGGAGTTCCTCGGCCAGACCGCCGTCAAGGCGAACGACCTGATCGACTCCGCGCTGGACGGCGTGCTGTTCATCGACGAGGCGTACAGCCTCTCCAACTCCGGCTACACCAAGGGCGACGCGTACGGCGACGAGGCGTTGCAGGTGCTGCTGAAGCGGGCCGAGGACAACCGGGACCGGCTGGTGGTGATCCTGGCCGGCTACCCCGAGGGGATGAACCGGCTGCTCGCCACCAACCCCGGCCTCAACTCCCGGTTCACCACCCGGGTCGACTTCCCCAGCTACCGCCCGAACGAACTGACCGCGATCGGCGCGGCACTGGCCGGCCGGGACGGCGACGGCTGGGACGACGACGCGGCCGAGGAGCTGGCCAGCATCTGCACCCACGTGGTGCGCGAGGGCTGGATCGACGAGCTGGGCAACGGCCGGTTCATCCGCACCCTGTACGAGAAGTCCTGCGCCTACCGGGACCTGCGGCTGTCGCTGCTGCGCGAGCCGCCGGGCCGGGAGGACCTGGCGACGCTGCGGCTGCCGGACCTGGTGCAGGCCTACGGGGAGCTGATCGACGGCCGGGGCTGACGACCGGCTCCCCCTCCCGCCCTCTCCCCTACGACCTCACCCCTGGAGCAGCCTCGCCTCGCGCTCCGGGTCGAGCCCGACGTTCGGCCGGTCGGCGCGCCGGGGGGCGTCGCCGCCGATGGAGCGCAGCCAGGCCCAGGTGTCCTCGACCGTCTCGGCGACCGGGCGGCAGCGCAGCCCGGCGTCGACCGCGCGGGCGACCGAGGCACCGTGGAGGAAGTCGTACAGCTCGCCGGGCGCGAGCCAGATCGGCAGCTCGGTCCACGGCTCGACGCCCGCCGCGAGGATCCGCTCCGGGTCGGTCCAGCGCAGCTCGGCGTCCGAGCCGGTGGCCCGGACGCAGGCCGCCAGCAGTTCGCCCATGGTGGTGTGGCCGGCGGGGCTGACCACGTTGTACGGGCCGCCCAGGCGGGCCGCCGCCGCGTCCAGGGTCCAGATCGCGAGGTCGCGGGCGTCGATGTACTGCAGCGCCGTGTCGCGCGGGCCGGGGGCGAGCACCGGGCCGCCGCGGGCGATCCGGTTCAGCCACCACGGCAGTCGGCCGATGTTCTCGTAGGGGCCGAGGATCAGCCCGGCGCGGACCAGCAGGGCGCGCCCGCCGTACTCCGCCTCCAGCGCCAGTTCGGCGCCGCGCTTGGCCTCGGCGTAGGCCACCGCGCCGGTCAGGTCCGGGGAGGAGGGGACCACCGGCGCCGTCTCGTCCGCCCCGGCCCGCAGCGGGTGGTCGTACACCGACCGGCTGGAGATGTACGCGTAGTGGCCGACCCGGCCGGCCAGCTGCCGGGCGCTGTCGCGCACCGCCGTCGGGGCCCAGGACCAGGTGTCGACCACCGCGTCCCACTCCCCCGTGGCGAGCCCCGCGAGGCCGTCCCCGGTCGTGCGGTCACCCACCAGCACCCGCACGCCCTCGGGCGCGGGCCGGGTGCCGCGGTTGAGGGCGGTCACCTCCCAGCCCCTGGCCACGGCCTCCTCGGCGACGGCGCGTCCGACGAACTCGGTTCCACCCAGCAGCAGAAGTCTCATGCCGACCACCCTGCTCCGAGGGTGGCCGGCATGGGAACCGCTGAACGCTCTGGGCGGAATCGCCGCGGGCGGACACGCCGTCAGCGGAAGCGGGAACCTCAGGCGGTGGTGCGGTGGTCGGGGTCGTGCATCTCGCCGACCAGCTCCTCCAGCACGTCCTCCAGCATCACCACGCCCGCCGTGCGGCCGTCCTGGTCCAGCACGGCGGCCAGGTGGCAGGTGGCCCGGCGCATCGCGCCGAGGGCGTCGTCCAGCGGGAGGCCGCCGCGCAGCACCGTGATCGGCCGCCACAGGCGGGCCGGGACGGGCGCCGACGGGTCCTCCACGTCGAGGATGTCCTTGAGGTGGAGGTACCCGAGGTAGCCGTGGCCGGCCGGGTCGCCGTCGGTGACCGGAAAGCGCGAGAAGCCGGTGCGCAGGGCGAGCGCCTCGACCTCGGCTGCGGTCACCTTGGGGTCCACGGTGACCAGTTCCTCGGGCCGCAGCAGCACATCGGTGACCGGTCGCCGGCCCAGCTCCAGGGCGTCCTCCAGGCGCTCCTGCCGATCCTCGTCGAGCAGGCCGGCGTCCCGGGAGTCGACCAGCAGGTACATCAGCTGCTCGGTGGTGAAGACCGACTCGACCTCGTCCTTGGGCTCGACCCGGAACAGCTTCAGCACGCCGTTGGCGGAGGCGTTGAGCAGCCGGATCACCGGGGCGAGCCAGCGGGCCAGCCGGTCCAGCGGCGGGCCGAGCCAGAGCGCGGCCTTCTCCGGTCCGGCCATGGCCATGTTCTTCGGCACCATCTCGCCCATCACCATGTGGAGGAAGACCACGACGGCGAGCGAGATCCCGTAGGAGAGCGGGTGCATCAGGCCGGACGGGACGCCGATCGCGTGGAACGGACCCTCCAGCACGGCGGCGATGGTCGGCTCGGCGAGCGCACCGAGGCCCAGCGAGCAGACGGTGATGCCGAGCTGGGCGGCGGCCAGCATCGCGGAGACGTTGGACAGCGCGTGCAGCACGACGCGGGCGCGCTTGTGCCCGGCCTCGGCGAGCGGCTCGATCTGGCTGCGACGTACCGAGACGACGGCGAACTCGGCGCCGACGAAGAAGGCGTTGCCGAGCAGCAGCAGGAGGGCGAGGCCCAGTTGCAGCACGGTCATCGGGTCCCTTCCTCGTCCTCGCCGAACATCGCGGGCACGGAGGTGCGCTCCACCCGGACCTGGCTGGTGCGGTGCCGGTCGACGCCGGTCACGGTGAACCGCCAACCGGGGAGCTCGGCCTGCTCGCCCACCTCGGGGAGCTTGCCGAGCAGGTCGGCGACGAGGCCGGCCAGGGTCTCGTACGGGCCGTCGGGGGCGTTCAGGCCGATGGTCTCCAGCTGGTCGAGCCGGGCGCGGCCGTCGGCCTCCCAGGTGGGCTGGCCGTCGACGGCCGGCAGCGGAAGCAGCTCGGGCCGGTCGGCCGGGTCGTGCTCGTCCTGCACCTCGCCGACAATCTCCTCGACGATGTCCTCGACGGTGACGACGCCGGCGGTGCCGCCGTACTCGTCGACCACGATGGCCATCGGCTGGAGGCGGCGCAGCTGGTCGAGCAGCCGTTCGGCGGGCAGGGTCTCGGGCACCAGCAGCGGCGGCGAGGTCAGCTCGGCCACCCGCACCAGGCCGCGCCGGGCGGCCGGGACGGCCAGGGCGTCCTTGAGCGTCACGATGCCGGTGACCTCGTCCAGGCTGTCGCTGTAGACCGGGAAGCGGGACAGGCCGGTGGCCCGGGTCAGGTTGATGACGTCGGAGGCGGTGGCGTCGCGCTGGAGGGCGGAGACGTCGACCCGCGGGGTCATCACGGACTCCGCGGTCAGCTCGCCGAGACCCAGGGTGCGGACGAACAGGGCCGCCGACTCCTCGTCTATCGCGCCGGCCTTGGCCGAGTGACGGGCCAGCGAGACCAGCTCGGCCGGGGTCCGGGCGTGCTCCAACTCCTCGTGCGGCTCGATGCCGAAGGCCCGGACGGTCTTGTCGGCGGCGCCGTTCAGGAAGCTGATCAGCGGGCGGCAGACGAAGGAGAAGGCCATGTGCGGGGCGGCGACCGCGCGGCCCACCTGGAGCGGGCGGGAGATCGCCCAGTTCTTCGGGACCAGCTCGCCGATCACCATCTGGACGACGGTCGCCAGCACCATGCCGATCACCACCGCGGCGCCGCGGGCGGCCGCGTCGGGCACGCCGATGCCCGCCATCACGGGCCGGAGCAGGGTCGACAGGGCCGGCTGGGCGAGCATGCCGACCACCAGCGAGGTGATGGTGATGCCCAGCTGGGCGCCGGAGAGTTCGAAGGAGAGGTGCCGCAGGGCCCTGGCGACCCGGCCGGACTTGGCGTCGCCGGCAGCGGCGGAGCGTTCCACCGCGCCGCGGTCGGCCGTCACGAAGGCGAACTCGGCGGCCACGAAGAGGCCGTTGGCGAGGATCAGGAGAACGGCTGCGAACAACAGCAGCCAGGCGGTGATCACAGTGCCGCCTGCCTTCCGGGGTTCGGAAGCGAGGCGGCGCAGGTACTACCGGACGGATCGTCCATCGAGGGGGAGAGTCACTCCTCAGGTCGGTTCGACTCGGGTCGCTTTTGGGCAGGACTGAGTTTTTGCCCTGCTTTTACCAGCGTAGACCATACCGGCGCGAAGGCAGAAAGCGTGTTCGGGACCCGCCGGGCCGCGGCCCGCTCAGCCCTGGGCGTGGCTCTCGACCAGGTCGCGCAGCGCGCGGGCGTCCGCGATCGCCTGGGACTTGCCGACGCCGGACTGGATGCCGACCACCGCGAGCGAGGTGCCGTCGGAGAGGTCGAGGGTGGCCCACGGGTCGCCCTGGCGGAAGTTGACCCGGACGATCTCGGCCCAGGCGAGCCGGCGGCTGCGGACGAAGTTGACCACCGTCACGCCCTCCGCGTCCGCACGCACCCGGGGGCGGGCCAGCATGAGGCCCACGCAGGCGAACAGCACACCGCTGCCGATCATCATGATCCGGTCGTTGAGCTGCCAGTTCTCCGGCAGCAGGAAGGCCAGCACGGCGAACAGCACCACCAGCAGGGCGCAGACCGGCAGCAGCACCGCGCGGGTGCGGCGGGGCGCCCAGGTGACGGGGAACTGGACGGGCGGCGTGGACACGTGGGGTCTCCGGTGGTTCTGGTGGCGGCGTGCGGCGCGCCGGGTGCTGACGGTCAGGATGCCGACAGCGGGGTGCTGACGGCGAAGGGCGGGGACGCCGGTCGGCGTCCCCGCCCTATTGAACCGTTCTTTACTCGCGGCCTGCCGGGCGGGTCGTTGCCCGCGGTCCGGCGATCGGGCCGCGGACATGCCGTTGGAGCAGGCCGTTCGAGCAGGTCAGAGGCGGCAGGCGTGGATGTTGGTGACCAGGATGGCCCGGGCGCCGATGCTCCAGAGGTCGTCCATGATCTGCTGGGCCTCCTTGCGGAGCACCATCGATCGGACGGCCACCCAGCCCTCGGTGTGCAGCGGGGAGACGGTCGGCGACTCCAGGCCGGGGGTGAGCGCCACGGCGGCGCTGACCTTCTCGGCGCGGATGTCGTAGTCCATCAGCACGTAGCGGCGGGCCACCAGCACGCCCTGCAGGCGGCGCAGGAACTGCTCCACCCGCGGGTCCTCGCCTGCGCCCTTGGGGCGGATCACCACGGCGTCCGAGATCAGGATCGGCTCGCCGAAGACCTCCAGGCCGGCGTTGCGCAGGCTGGTGCCGGTCTCCACCACGTCGGCGATGACGTCGGCGACACCCAGCTGCACCGCGGTCTCGACCGCACCGTCCAGCTTGGTGACCGTCGCCTTCACGCCGTGGTCGGCCAGGTGCTGCTCGACCAGGCCGGTGTAGGAGGTGGCGATCCGCAGGCCCTCCAGGCCCGTCACGTCCTTGACGTCCACACCCTCGGGGCGGGCGAAGCGGAAGGTCGACCCGGCGAAGCCGAGGGCGAGCACCTCCTCCGCGTTGGAGTGCGAGTCCAGCAGCAGGTCACGGCCGGTGATGCCGACGTCGAGGCGGCCGGAGCCGACGTAGACGGCGATGTCGCGCGGGCGCAGAAAGAAGAACTCGACCTCGTTGTTCGGGTCGACGAGGACGAGCTCCTTGGGGTCCTTCCGCTGGCGGTAGCCGGCCTCATGGAGCATCTCCGCCGCGGGACCCGAGAGCGAACCCTTGTTGGGGACGGCGATGCGCAGCATGGGAGGTTGCTTCCTTACCTGTTGGGAGGTGGGTGTGCTCAAGGAGCTCGGGGGTCGGGTTCAGAGGTACTTGTAGACGTCGTCGAGCGTCAACCCGCGGGCGACCATCATCACCTGAAGGTGGTAAAGGAGCTGGGAGATCTCCTCCGCCGTCTGCTCGTCCGACTGGAACTCGGCGGCCATCCAGACCTCGGCGGCCTCCTCGACGACCTTCTTGCCGATCGCATGGACGCCCTGCTGGACGAGCTGCGCGGTACGGGAGGACGAGGGGTCGCCGGTGGCGGCCTTCTGCTGGAGCTCGGTGAAGAGCTCCTCGAATGTCTTCGAAGCCATGATGGGAATCACCATACGGCGTGCGAGCAGACCGGCGGTAAACGGTCCCGGACCGTGGACGGTCGAGTGGACGTCCACGGTCCGGGAACGGTCGCGTGCGGGTCAGGCGGTGGCGCGCAGCACCGCGGCGGTGGCGACGGCGGCGGTGACGGCCTCGTGGCCCTTGTCCTCGGCGGAGCCGGGCAGGCCGGCCCGGTCGAGCGCCTGCTCGTCGTTGTCGCAGGTCAGCACGCCGAAGCCGACCGGGACGCCGGTGTCGACGCTGACCTGGGTGAGGCCGACGGTGGCCGCCTGGCAGACGTAGTCGAAGTGCGGGGTGCCGCCGCGGATGACCACGCCCAGGGCGATCACCGCGTCGTAGCCGCGCTCGGCGAGGCGCTTGGCGGCGACCGGCAGCTCGAAGGTGCCGGGCACCCGCAGCACGGTCGGCTCGGCGATGCCCAGCTCCTTGAGCGCGCGGTGGGCGCCGTCCAGCAGGCCGTTCATCACCTTGTCGTGCCACTGGGCCGCGACGACGGCGACCTTGAGGTCGGCGGCGCCGTCGATGGTCAGCTCGGGGGCTCCGTGGCCGCTCATGTCGTTACTTCCGTTCCTTGGTGTGGGTCGTTGCGGGTCTCGGCTGCCGGGGCCCGCGGGTGTCAGGAGCCCGGGCGCGCGTCTGTCAGGAGCCCAGGCCGGGCAGGTCGTGGCCCATCCGGTCGCGCTTGGTGCGCAGGTAGTGCAGGTTGTGCTCGCCCGGCGCGATCTCGACCGCCTCGCGCCCCTTGACCTTGAGGCCGTGCTCGGTGAGCGCGGTCAGCTTCTGCGGGTTGTTGGTGAGCAGGGTGAGCGAGCGGACGCCGAGGTCCACCAGCATCTGCGCCGCGATGCTGTAGTCGCGGGCGTCGGCGGGCAGGCCGAGGTCCAGGTTGGCGTCCACGGTGTCGCGGCCCTGCTCCTGGAGTTCGTACGCGCGGAGCTTGTGGGCCAGGCCGATCCCCCGGCCCTCGTGGCCGCGCAGGTAGAGCACCACGCCGCGGCCGGCCTCGGCGACCCGCTGCAGCGAGGCCTCCAGCTGAGGGCCGCAGTCGCAGCGCAGCGAGCCGAAGACGTCGCCGGTCAGGCACTCCGAGTGGACCCGGACCAGGACGTCCTCGCCGTCCGGCAGCTGTCCGTCCGCGTCGAGGCCGCCGGCCACCAGGGCGATGTGCTCGACGCCGTCGATGGTGCCCCGGTAGCCGACCGCGGTGAACTCGCCGTGGGCGGTGGGCAGGGCGGTGACGGCGGCCCGGTCGACGTGCAGCTCGGTGCGGCGGCGGTAGGCGATCAGGTCCTCGATGGAGATGATCGCGAGGCCGTGCTCACGGGCGAAGGCGACCAGCTCGGGCAGCCGGGCCATGGTGCCGTCGTCGTTGACCACCTCGGCGATCGCGCCGGCCGGTGCCAGCCCGGCGAGCCGGGCCAGGTCGACGGCGGCCTCGGTGTGGCCGGGGCGGACCAGCACGCCGCCCTCGACGGCGCGCAGCGGGAAGACGTGGCCGGGGCGGGTCAGGTCCCCGGGCTCGGTGCCGGGCGAGGAGAGCAGCCGTACGGTGCGGGCGCGGTCGGCGGCGGAGATGCCGGTGTCGACCCCCTCGCGGGCGTCCACCGAGACGGTGTACGCGGTGCCCTTGCGGTCCTCGTTGACCTGGGTCATCGGCGGGAGCTTGAGGCGGTCCAGCTCCTCGCCGGTCATCGGGGCGCAGATCACGCCGGAGCTGTAGCGAATGGTGAAGGCCATCAGCTCGGGGGTGGCGGCGGAGGCCGCGAAGACGATGTCGCCCTCGTTCTCGCGGTCCTCGTCGTCGACCACGATCACCGCGCGACCGAGCGCGATGTCGGCGATCGCCCGCTCGACGGGGTCGAGGACGAGCTCTTCACCGATGCCGCTCTCGAAGGTCTGGTTCTCGGTCATGCCGTGACTCCCTGCGGGACGTTGGTGGACGTGACTCGCGGCTCACGGGTGCTCAGCCACCAGGAGCGCAGGCCGAGCAGCACCAGGACGAAGTAGATCGAGTAGGTGAGGCCGGAGAAGGTGTAGCCGCTGTTGAAGGCGAACGGGACGCCGACCGCGTCGACGGCGATCCAGGCGAACCAGAACTCCAGCCAGCCGCGCGCCTGGGCGACCATCGCGGCGAGCGTGCCGACGAAGATGTAGGCGTCCGACCAGGGGCTCCAGGACAGACTGGGGTAGGCGGTGAACAGCATCCCCAGCGCGACGGTGCCGACCGCGGTGCCGGCCACCAGGGCGGCCCGCTCGGGCCAGCTGGCGAACCGTACGGCGATGGTGCCGGTGTCGCGGCGGCCACGGTTCCACTGCGTCCAGCCCCAGGCGGCGGTGACGATGACGATCAGCTGCTTGCCGATCAGGCCGGGGACGTGGCCCCCGAGGTAGGCGGTGATCAGCACGACGCCGGACAGGAGTTGGACCGGCCAGCTCCACACCGAGCGGCGCCAGCCGAGCGCGAGGCCGCCGAGGCCGAGCAGGTTGCCGATCATGTCGGCCCACTTCACGTGCTCACCGAGGACGGTGAACGCTTCTCCGCTGAGCCAGCTCACTTGGGCTCCCCCGTGATGTGCTCCAGGTCCGGCAGGGTCGGCAGCGCGCGCGACTCGAGCAGCCGCTCCACGTACTTGGCGAGCACGTCCACCTCGAGGTTGACGCTCTCGCCGGTCGTCTTGGCGCCGAGCGTGGTCAGCGCGAGGGTGGCCGGGATGAGGCTGACGGTGAAGCTGTCGCGGGCCGCCTCCACCACGGTGAGGCTGACGCCGTCGACCGTGATCGAGCCCTTCTCCACCAGGTAGCGGGAGATCGACTCCGGCAGCGAGAAGCGCAGCACCTCCCAGCGCAGGTTGCCGTCCGCGTCGCGCTCGCCGGGCTCGCGGCTCAACAGCCGCCCGGTGGCGTCGACATGGCCCTGCACCAGGTGGCCGCCGAGGCGGGCGCCGAGCGCCATGGCGCGCTCCAGGTTGACCCGGGAGCCGGGCTTCAACTCGCCCAGGCTGGAACGGTGCAGTGTCTCGGCCATCACGTCGGCGCTGAACTCTCCGGTCTCGGCGGCCAGTTGCTCGGGGCTGTCGACGACGGTCAGGCAGACGCCGTTGACCGCGATGGAGTCGCCGTGCCGCGCACCGGAACAGACCACCGGGCCGCGCAGGCGGATTCGCGAGGAGTCGCCGATCTCCTCGATCGACACGACCTCGCCGAGCTCTTCGATGATGCCGGTGAACACCCGGGTCTCCTCGCGCTTGGGGCGCGGACTCCGGGGCGGCAGAGGGAGATGACACGGACGGGCAACGGTGCGCGAACCTGCGGACACGACCCGTCGCCGGGGTGCCGGAGCCGCCGGGAGATCGCTCGCCCGGCCCGGGAGACACCTCTCCCGCCGTTCACCTGACCGCGGTCCGGTCCGGTTTCTCCGGTTCCGATGGACCACGGGTACTGCTCTTCGTCCGCCCGCGCACGCCTCCCATCCGGACTTTAACCGTCGGTCCAGGAATTTCACCTGGTCAACCGGCCGCTGGCTGCGGACGGGTCGCGGACTGTAACCGCCGGTTCGGATTTTCACCGACCCCGGAGTGCGCTGAACGTCACTGCTGTTGACGTCATTGTGCCACGCGCGGTGCGAGCCCAGGGAGGGTCTTCGACTGTGGCCTGTTTCACGGTTGGCGCGGGGAATGCGCGGCGGGGTGGCGGGCGCTGGTTCCGGGCCCGCTGGTGTGGGGGCCTGGTGGCGCGATCGGGCGGCACCCGGCGGACGGGATCCACCCGGTGCCGTTGTCCGCGTAGGACCCCGGTGGTGCGAGGGCCCCTCGGCTTCCGAGGGCTTCCCGGTGTTCGAGGAGCGGTGCAAGGCCCTGGTGCTCGGGGTCGGCGGTTCAGAGGGTGGCGGGTGCGGCGATCGACAGGAAGTGGGTGACCTCCGGGGGGTGCGAGAGAAAGCACAGTTCGCCCTCCGACCAGACCGGCCGGATCCGCCACATCGGCCCGGCGTAGCCGCGCAGGGCCTCCTCGTCGCGCCAGCGACTCACCACGAGCACCCGGTGCCCACCCTCGGTCACCGAGCGCAGCAACTCGCCGCCGAGGCAGCCGTCCGTACGCCCCAGCTGCGGGATCACCTGGGTGGTCAGGTGCGCGCAGAACTCCTCGATGCGATCGGACACGACCTGTCCGGCCCAGATTCTGACGATCACGACCACCACCTCCGGCTGGCTGGAGTCCCTGGCCCCATTATCAGCGGAAAACCGCTGGTGGGGAGGGGTACGACGGCACTTTCACGGACAGTTGGGGACGCGATGGCGGGCGGCCGGGGCGGCGGTGCGGGACGGAGCCGGTGGCGGATCGCGGCCCGGGGTGTGGCGAAGGACTCCGGCTCGGCCTCCCCGGAGTCCCGTACATTCCCGGTATGACCACCACACCGGATGCTGCCGTACCGTCAACCACCGCTCCGGACGCGCCGAACCGCCTGTTCGCCGCCTTCAGCGCGGGCGCCCTCACCGATCCGGCCCAGCTGCGCGAGATCTACGAGCAGCCGGGCGATCACGCACGCCGCAAGCAGGTCGACCGTCTGCACGAGGTCGCGCAGCGGCTGATCGCGTGCTCGTCGCTGGTCTTCGTCGCCAGCTCCGACGCCGCCGGGCGCTGTGACGTCTCCCCGCGTGGCGGGCCGGCCGGGCTGGTCTCGGTGCTCGACGAGTACACCCTGGCCATACCGGACGCCACCGGCAACAAGCGCCTGGACACCCTGCACAACATCCTGGAGAACGGCCGCGTCGGGCTGCTCTTCGTCGTGCCGGGCCGGGACACCACGCTGCGGGTCAACGGGCGGGCCTGCGTCTCGACCGACCCGGAGCTGTTGAGCCGGCTGACGGCGGTCGGCAAGCCGCCGCGCAGCGCGATCGTGGTGGCGGTGGAAGAGGTGTACGCGCACTGTCCGAAGGCGTTCCTGCGCGGGTCGGCGTGGAAGCCGGAGAACTGGCCGGCCAAGGACGCTCAGCCGAGTTCGGCGGAGGTCACGCTGTCGCACCTGCGGGACGAGTCGCTGACCATCGGGATGATCGAGCAGACGGAGCGGGAGGCGCTGCTGTACCGGTACGAGTAGGGGCACGGGCCGCGCCGCACCGATCACTTCCCCGCTGCACCGCGCCCGGGGCGGGGGCGGGGGCGGGGCGCGGGCGGGCGGGCGCACCCGCTCGGCGGCCGGACGGGTGACGTCCGGCGAGCCGGCGTTTGCGGGGGTGCCGGGGCCGCCGCCGGTCGTTTGAATGGACGGATGGACTGCGTGTTCTGTGCGGTGGTGGCGGGTGAGGAGCCCGCGCACCGGGTGCTGGACGACGAGGCGGCGGTGGCCTTCCTGGACCGCCGGCCGCTGTTCCCGGGCCATGTGCTGGTCGTGCCGCGCGCCCACCACCGGACCCTGGCGGACCTGCCGCCGGCCGAGGTCGGGCCGTTCTTCCTGCGGGTGCAGCGGGTGGCGGCGGCCGTCGAGCGGGGGCTGGGCGCGGCCGGCAGTCTCGTGGCGGCGAACAACCGGATCAGCCAGTCGGTGCCACACCTGCACGTCCACGTGGTGCCGCGCAATCCGAAGGACGGGCTGCGCGGGTTCTTCTGGCCGCGGGGGAAGTACCCCGACGAGGCGGGGGCGGCGGAGGTCGCGGCCCGGCTGCGGGCGGCGCTCGGGGAGCCGTAGCCGGCCGCGAGGGTGGCCACGTCGTGGTGTCCGTACCGTGCGGAGAGCAGCGGGGCGTACCTCCGGAGGAGCAGCGAGAGGGGGGCGAAATCGGCTTCCAGGCGGACGAATTCGCAGGTCGGGGCGGCCTAGGCTGATGACCATGGAAGAACTCGTCAGCCTCGTGCGGCAGACCGCCGACCGGCTCGCGGGCCAGCACGTCGGCGCGGTGGTCGCCGGGCTGGCCGACGGCGCCGTGGAGATCCACGGCGCCGGGCGGACCGGCCCCGGCGGCGGTGTGCCCGGACCGCACACCCTGTTTGACATCGGTTCCGTCACCAAGGTGTTCACCTCGCTCGTGCTCGCGCGACTGGCCCTGGACGAGGCGGTGCGGCTCGACGAGCCGCTCGCGGAGGTGCTCGCGGACACGCCGACCGTCCCGGTCCGGGGCGGGCAGCCGGTCACCCTGCGGCACCTCGCCACCCACACCTCGGGGCTCCCCCGGCTGCCGAGGGGCATGGCCGCGCAGGCGCTGCTCATGCCCAACAGGCCGGATCCGTACGCCGGTTGCACGGCCGAGGCGGTACTGCGCGGGCTCGCCAGGACGCGGTTGCGGGCCACGCCGGGGCGCAGCTTCCGCTACTCCAACCTCGGGGTCGGGCTGCTCGGGCTGGCCCTCGCCCAGCGGGCCGGCACCGGGTACGGGGAGCTGGTGGCGCGCGAGGTCTGCGAGCCGCTGGGGCTCAAGGACACCTGCCTGCGGCCGGGCGAGGAGCAGTCCGGGCGGCTGGCGCGCGGGCACGCGCCGGGCGGGCGGCCGGTGCCGTACTGGGACTTGGCGGCAATACCGGGCATGGGCGGGCTCCGCTCCACGGCCGCGGACCTCGCGGCACTCCTGCGGGCCCAGCTGTCCGCCGGCCGCGAGCCGGACGGGCCACTGGCGGCCGCGATCACGCTCACCCGGGACACCCGGCACCGGGTCAACCCGTTCGCCTGGGCGCACCTCGGCTGGCTCGGGCACCGGCTGCACAGCCAGCAGGGCGGCCATCTGCAGCTGTGGCACAACGGGGGCACGGGCGGGTTCAGTTCCTTCGTCGCGTTCGATCCGGAGAAGCAGGTGGGGGTGGTGGTCCTGGCGAACACCCGGCGGTCGGTGGACCCGGCGGGGACGGCGCTGCTGCGGAGGCTGCAGCTCGGGCGTGTCTGACGATTCCCGCCGGGCGCGCGGATCGTCGGACAGGCCCGGGACCGGCGCGACGGGGCGCTGATCGGCGCCTCTCGGGGTGGAACGGGACACGGTCCGACCGTTTCGGGCCAAAAGGAGTCGATTGGCACTGTTCCCGGGGGCGGTCGGGCCTTGATGCTGATGATCCAACAGTCGCGGTTCCGCTTGGAGGGATCACCGAGGACAAGGAGGCCGAAGTGGCGATGGTGTGGTCGCCGGTGTGGGCGCGGTCGCTCATGCCGGAGGGCGGCCAGGCTCGGCGCGGGTCGGCCGGACCGCTCGGGCCGGTGGTGCGGGTGTACCGGGGCTTCCGGCCGCTGCCCTGGCGGGCTCGGACCTGGATGGACGCCGGGGCGGCGGTCCTCGCGGTGCTGCTCTGCCTGGCACTCGGCGAGTGGTGGCCCTCGCCCGTGGTGGCCGCCGCGGCGGTGCTGGCCACCAGCGGCTACGGGCGGCCGCGCCCCGGGCTCGGATTGCGGTCCGTACGGCTCCACGAAGGCGGGCTGGCGCTGGTCGGGGCCGGCGGCGGCGAGCGGCTGCTGCCGCGGAGCGAGGTGGAGGCCACCGAATACTTCCCCGGCGGGCGGCACGGGGAGCCCGAGCAGGGGCGAATATGGCCCGCCGGCGCCGACGACCCGCTCGCGCTGACACGGTTGCGCGGGCTGGAGGGGCTGTGCCGGGAGGTGGACGAGCGACTCTCCCCCGACCTTCGGGCCGCGCTGCAGGATGTGCTGCGCACCGAGGGGAGCGTCCGGTTCGCCCGGGGGCGGCTGACGGTGACGACCGGCGGGCTGGTGCACCGGCCGCCGCATCCGCCGGCCACGACGGAGGCCTACCGATGGTCGGAGGTGCGCGAGGCCCGGGCGTCCGGCCTCGGGGAGCTGGAGATCCGGACAGGCTCGGCCGGACTGCCGCTCACCCTGCCGGTGCCCAATGCCCGTGCGGCGGCCGAGTTCCTGGAGGAGGTGCGGGCTCGGAGCGTCGAGCGGAGCGCCTAGCGGGTTGGATTCCCGAATCGTTAGAGGGTTGGATTTCCAAACCCATAGACCTATAGTGAGTTTGCTTTTCCAACGACCCCGCACAGGAGAGGCGGCCCGCCATGCGCGATGCCGTGATCGTCGAAGCCGTCCGCACCCCCGTCGGGAAGGGCAAGCCGGGCGGCTCCCTCTCCGACGTCCACCCGGTGGAGCTGCTCGCCCACACCCTCCAGTCCCTGATCGGGCGCAGCGGCATCGACCCGGCCCTGGTCGACGACGTGATCGGCGGCTGCGTCGACCAGGTCGCCGAGCAGGCGATGAACACCACCCGCTACGCCTGGCTGGCGGCCGGGTTCCCGGACTCCGTACCGGCGACCACCATCGACCGGCAGTGCGGCTCCTCCCAGCAGGCCGTGCACTTCGCCGCGCAGGGGGTGATCGCCGGAGCGTACGACGTGGTGGTGGCCTGCGGGATCGAGTCGATGAGCCGGGTGCCGATGTGGTCCAACGTGCCGCCCGGGGCGGACCCGTTCGGCGCCTCGGTCGCGGCCCGCCACCCGGGCGGGCTGGTCCCGCAGGGCGTCAGCGCCGAACTGATCGCCGCCAAGTGGTCGATCACGCGGGAGGCGATGGACGAGTTCGCGGCCGGTTCGCACGCCAAGGCGGCCCGGGCCCACGCCGAGGGCCGCTTCGCGGACGAGCTGGTCCCGGTGGAGACACCCGGCGGGCTGGTGACCATGGACGAGTCGGTGCGCCCGGGCACCACGCCCGAGGTGCTGGCAGGCCTGCGCCCGGCCTTCGCCGACCCGTCCTACGCCGAGCGCTTCCCGCAGATCGCCTGGTCGGTGACGGCGGGCAACAGCAGCCCGATCAACGACGGCGCCTCCGCCGTGCTGATCACCAGCAGCGAGACCGCCGCCCGGCTCGGCCTGCGTCCGCTGGCCCGGCTGCACTCCTTCGCGGTCACCGGCTCGGACCCGCTGCTGATGCTCACCGGCGTGCTGCCCGCGACCGAGAAGGTGCTGCGCCGCTCGGGCCTCTCGCTCGCCGACATCGACCTGTTCGAGGTGAACGAGGCCTTCGCCAGCGTGGTCCTGGCCTGGCTGCAGGAGACCGGCGCCGATCCGGCCCGGCTCAACGTCAACGGCGGCGCGATCGCCCTCGGCCACCCGCTGGGCGCCAGCGGCACCCGGCTGATGACCACCCTGGTGCACGAACTGCGCCGCAGCGGCGGGCGGTTCGCCCTGCAGACCATGTGCGAGGCGGGCGGCCTGGCCAACGCCACGATCCTGGAGGCGATCGGCTGATCCCGCCCGCCCCCTAGGGGCGAAAGGGGGGCCTCCCGGAAGGGATCAGTACGTCGCTGAGTGGACGTCAGTTCCGGTGCCCGCGACCTACCTTCGGTCGCATGAGCCGACTTCGCACAACCGCCGCCGCGGCAGCCCTGTTGCTCGCGCTGCCGCTGTCCGTCGCCGCCGCCGCACCGGCCCTGGCCGCGCCCGCGCCGGCCGCCTCGGCCGGTGCCAACGTCACCGCCACCGCCACCGCCCCGACCGCCGTCCACGTCCAGCTTCCGCGCCCGACCGGGCCGTACGCGGTCGGGCGGGAGGACCTGCACCTGGTCGACCAGGGCCGTCCGGACCCGTGGGTCCCCTCCGCCGGTCCGCGTCAGCTGATGGTCTCGATGTACTACCCCGCGCACGCCGGGACGGGTAGCCCGGCCCCGTACATGACCGCCGCGGCCGCCCGGCTACTGCTGGACGGGAAGCTCCCGGGCCACTCCATCCCGACCGAGTCGGTGACCGACACCCGGACCTGGGCCGAGTCCGGCGCACGCCCGCAGGGCGGCCACTACCCGATGGTGGTGCTCTCGCCCGGCTTCACCATGCCTCGCGCCTCGCTCACCAGCCTCGCCGAGGACCTGACCAGCCGCGGGTACGTCGTGGCCCTGGTCGACCACACCTACGAGAACACCGGGACCACCTTCCCCGACGGGCAGACGCTGCCCTGCGTCATGTGCGGCAAGTTCCACACCTGGGAGGCCTGGAAGGGCCTGGAGGAGAGCCGGGCGAAGGACGTCTCCTTCGTGATCGACCAGCTGACCGACCGCCCCCACCCGGCCTGGCAGTACGCCCGCATGATCGACCGTGACCGGATCGGCATGGCCGGGCACTCGATCGGCGGCGCGTCCAGCGTCCCGGCGCTGGTGACCGACGACCGGATCCAGGCCGGGGTCGACCTGGACGGCACCATGGAGTACCCGGTGCCGGAGTCCGGGATCGGCGGTAAGCCGTACCTGATGATCGGCCACCCGCTGCCCGGCGGCGAGGACTCCAGCTGGACCGAGAACTGGCCCCGGCTCGACGGCTGGAAGCAGTGGCTGACCGTCGACGGTACCAACCACAGCAGCTTCACCGACTACCCGCTGTTCTCCGAGGCGTTCGGCATCCCTCAGGACCCGGGCACCACCGTCTCGGGCCGGCGAGCCATCGACCTCACCCGCCAGTACGTCGGCGCCTTCTTCGACCTCCAGCTGAAGGGCGTCGAGCAGCCGCTCCTCGACGGGCCGACCGCCGCCAACCCGGAGGTCCGGTTCCACAGCTGACCCCTGCGCCCCGCGAGGCCGTCGGCGACCCGCCGACGGCCTCGTCGGCGTGCGGGCCCGGGCTCCGTCCGGGTCCGGGCCCAGGCCAGGGCCCGGGCCTGGACGTCGATCTAGGCCGCCGCTGCCGCCGAGGCGATCGGTTCGAGCAGCAGGTGGGGGCGGACCAGGGCTCGGGAGACGGCGTCCTCGCGTCGGCCGACCGCGCGGGCGGGGTTGGGGCGCATGGCGACCTCGACCGGCGGGACGGGCCCGCCGCCGCACTTCGGGCAGGCGCCGACGGGATCCAGGTCGGTGCCGCAGGCGGCGTGCGCGAACAGGTGGTGCGGGCCGCCCTCGGTGGCGTGCCGACCGCCCCAGCGGCTCAACTGGTAGAGCGGGCCCCAGAGTTCGAGGCCGACCTCGGTGAGCAGGTAGCCGTGGCGCAGCGGCGCCTGCTGGTACGGCTCCTTGCGCAGCACCCCGGCGGCGACCAGGGCGTTCAGGCGCGCGGTGAGGACGGCGCGGGGGATGCCGAGGTGGGCGAGGAAGTCGTTGAACCGCTGCACGCCGTAGAACGCGTCGCGCACGATCAGCAGGCTCCAGCGCTCGCCGACCACCTCCAGCGCGCGGGCCAGTGCGCAGTCCTGCAGTTCGTAGTCGGTTCCCAGCGCCATGCGGGTCAGCGTAGTCCACCCGACCTGTGGGTTCAATGAACAGACCACAGGTGGTAGCGTGCCGCCGAGACGAAGGTTCATTCACCAGACCCATCGGTCCGCGCTCCGGAGGGAACACCCATGTCCCCCGCACCAACCGGCTCCTCCCCCGCCCCATCGGCCGTGTCCGTCCGGCCCGGCGCCACACTGGCCGTGACAGCGGCGGCGACCGCCCTGGTCACCGTCGCCTACACCGCCCCCACCGCCTCGCTCGCCGCCACCGCCCGGGCCGCCCACCTCGGCGCCTCCGGCCGCACCTGGATCCTCACCGGCACCCTGGTCGGCATCTCGGCACTGCTGCTCACCGCCGGCAGCGCCGCCGACGACCACGGCCGCAAGCGGGTCTTCACCTTCGGCGTGGCTCTGTTCGCCGCCGCCGAGGCCCTGGCCGCACTCGCCCCCGGCGGCGCCGTCTACCTGGCCGCCCGGGTGCTGCTCGGCATCGCCTCGGCCGCCGTCCTGGCACCCGCGCTCGGCCTGATCAGCCACGCCCACCCGCCGGGGCCCGCCCGGATCCGGGCACTCGGGATCTGGGGCGCGGCCGTCGGCCTCGGCATCGCGGTCGGACCGGTCTACGGCGCGCTGGTCCAGCAATGGGCCGGCTGGCGCACGGTCGGCGGCGGACTCGCGGTGGTCTCGGCCGCCGTGGCCGCCTGCGCCGCCGTGTACCTCACCGAGTCACGGGCCGAGCGGCCCCGCGCGCTCGACCCGTACGGCGTGCTGACCCTCGCCGTCGGGACGTCCGTGCTGATCGCCGGACTGGCCGAGGGCCGCGGCGGCTGGGGGCGGCCGGTGGTGGCGGCGCTGCTCGCGGGCGGAGCGCTGCTGCTGGCGGCCTTCGCCGTGGTCGAGGCGAAGGTCCGCGAGCCGATGCTCGACCTCGCGCTGTTCCGCAGCCCCGGCTTCATCGCCGCCACCGGCGGGGCGCTGTTCACCGGGCTCTCGCTGGTCGGCTTCATGAGCTACCTGCCCACCCTGCTCCAGGGCGTGCTCGGCCTGTCCGGCCTGGCGGCGGGCGGCGTGCTCGCCCTGTGGTCGGGCCTGTCGGTGGTCTCCGCCCTCCAGGCCCGTCGGCTCGCCGCGCACCTGCCGGCCACCGCACAGGTCGCCCTCGGCCTGCTGGTCTGCGGCCTGGGCGAAGCCGGGCTGTACGGGCTCACCCCCGGCTCCTCCTGGCTCCGGCTGGCACCCGGCCTCGCGGTCGCGGGGATCGGCAGCGGCGTCCTCAACGCGGCCCTCGCCCGCCTGGCGGTCAGCAGCGTCCCGGCCCACCGCGCCGCGATGGGCTCGGGCGCCAACAACACCTCCCGCTACCTGGGTTCGGCCCTCGGCGTGGCCGTGACGGTCGCCGTCGCCGGCTCCGCCCGCGCCGCTGCCCCGGGCCCCGAGGCGGCAGCCCGTGCCCTCGCCACGGGCACCGACCGCGCCGTCCTGGTCGCCGCCGCCCTCTGCCTCATCGGCGCCGTGCTCGCGGTCGCGGCCCGCCGCGCCGAGGCCCGCGACAAGACCCTCGCCGAAGCCGAGCCGACGGCGCCGGCCCGGGAACACGCCGCCACCCGGTGACCCGCGACCGAGAACGCCGACGGCCCGCACCACCGGCGCCCTCCAGCGGCGCCGTCCCCTACCTCATCGGCCCGGCACCGGCACTCACCACGCGGAGGCCCGCACCG
Organism: Kitasatospora sp. NPDC058190; assembly: GCF_042883685.1. NCBI lineage: Bacteria > Bacillati > Actinomycetota > Actinomycetes > Kitasatosporales > Streptomycetaceae > Kitasatospora > Kitasatospora sp. NPDC058190. The sequence goes on along the minus strand of NZ_JBHVVI010000014.1, from coordinate 26,771 downwards.
GGCCGGCGGTCGCCGCGAACGCGTCGACGGCGGGCCCCGGCACGGGCGCGCGCGGGCAGCGGCCCGGGTGGCCGGGGCGGCCACGAGGGGCGCGGGCCGGGGGCCGCGTGCGACGATGGCAGGGCTGGTGGGAACGATCTCCGGGCGGGTCTCTGGCCATGGTGAACGACGAAGGGCGGCGCCAGGGGGAGCCGCGGCGGGATGCTCTGCTGGTGCCCATCGCCACGGCGCTGATCGAGGCCGACGGGCGGATCCTGCACTGGAGCTCCGACGCGGAGGCACTGCTCGGTTACCGTGCGGACGAGGCGGTGGGGCAGAAGGCGGCGAAGCTGCTGACCTCGGACGAGACGCGGCCCGAGGTGCTGGAGCTGTTCGGGCAGATCCTGGAGGGCCTGGAGTGGTCCGGGGTGTTCCCGGTGCGGCACCGCGACGGGCACCTGGTGAACCTGGAGTTCCGCACGCACCCGATCCGGGGGCCCGGTGGGGCGCCGCTGGTGCTGGCCGTTGCGTCCGAGGTGACGACGCTGCACCGGATCCAGGCGGATCTGGCCGTGCTGGACGGGTTCTTCTCCCAGTCCCCGGTCGGCATGGCGGTGTACGACACCGAGCTGCGCTTCGTGCGGCTGAACGAGGCGCTGGCCCGGGCGAACGGGCTGCCCGCCGACGACCACCTGGGCCACCGGCTCACCGAGCTGATGCCGGGGATCAACAGCGCCGAGGCCGAGGCGGTGATGCGGCGGGTGCTGGCGGGCGGTGAGCCGGTGGTGGACCTCCGCACGCACGGGCGCACCCCGGAGGATCCGCAGCACGAGCACGCCTGGTCCGCGAACTACTTCCGGCTGGCGGACCGGGCCGGGCGGGTGCTCGGGGTCAGCGCGACCGTCATCGACAGGACCGAGCGTTACCGCGCCGAGGCCCGGGCGGCCCGCGCGCAGGAGCGGCTCGCCCTGCTGGTCGACGCGACCGCCACGATCGGCACCACCCTCGACCTGCGGCAGACCGCCCGGGAGCTGGCCGACGCGATGGTTCCCAGGCTCGCCGACGTCAGCGGGGTGTTCGCGCTGGAGGCGCTGGTGGCGGGCGGCAACGTCGAGCCGCCTGCCCCGGAGGCCCCGCAGCTGGTGCGCCGCCTGGCGCTGACCACCACCGACCCGCTGTATCCGGCCGAGGCGCTACCGGTGGACGCGGTGTACGAGCTGCCGGCTGACTCCCCGTACCGCCGGGCGCTGACCACCGGGCGCACGGTGGTGGTGCCGTCCTGGGAGCTGACGCCGCTCAGCGAGGACCTCAACGAGAGCCACCGCCAGGCGTACCTGGGCGACCGGCCGCGTCCGGTGCGGATCACGCCGCTGGTGGCGCGCGGCACGACGCTCGGCATGGTGGTGTACTCGCGGCGCAGCGACCGGGAGTCCTTCGCGGCGGCCGACATCACCCTGGGCGACGAGCTGGCCTCGCGGGCCGCCGTCGCGATCGACAATGCCCGGCTGTACCTGCGCCAGCACCAGACGGTGCTGGCCCGGCAGCAGGCGCTGCGCGAGGCGAAGGCCGCGCAGGAGCGGCTCGCGCTGGTCAACGAGGCCTCCACCCGGATCGGCACCACGCTCGAAATCGGCCGGACCGCACAGGAGTTGGCCGAGGTGGCGACGCCCCGACTGGCCGACACGGTGGTGGTGGAGGTCTTGGAGGAACTGGTCCGGGGCGAGCGGGAGGCCCGTGCCGCGCCGGACGGTTCGGCGCTGCTGCGGCGGATCGCCTTCCACTCGGTGCGCGGCTCCACCCTGGCGCCGATCGACCGGCTGGGCGGGGCGCACCGCTTCCTGCCCAGTTCGCCGTACGCGTGGAGCCTGGCGCACCGCAAGCCGGTGCTGGTGCCGCGGATGGACGAGGAGGGCATGGCCTGGTTCGCCGACGACCCGGTGCGCACCGCCGCCGTACGGGAGCAGAACGTGCTCTCGTTCATGGTGGTCCCGCTGATCGCGCGGGGCAGCGCGGTCGGTGTGGCGGGTTTCTACCGGACCATGGTGGAGCGCCCGTACGAGGACGAGGACCTCGCGCTGGCCGGGGAGTTGGCGGTGCGGGCGGCGGTGTCGATCGACAACGCGCTGCTGTTCACCCGGGAGCGCGACGCGGCCGCCGCCCGGCAGCGGGCGCTGGACGAGGCCTGGGCCGCCCAGCAGCGGCTGGGCCTGCTGAACGAGGCCAGCAACCGGATCGGCACCACGCTCGATCTGCACCGCACCGCCCAGGAGTTGGTGGAGGTGGTGATCCCGCGCTTCGCCGACTTCGTCACCGTGGACCTGCGCGAGGCGGTGCTCAGCGGCGAGGAGGCCGGGCCGATGCCCCGGGACGGCTCGGTGCTGATGCGGGCGGTGGCGGTCGGCGAGGTGGCCCAGGACGGCACCGTGACGGAGGCCGCCGACCAGGTCGGCGAGACCTCGCAGTCCGCCGAGGTGTACGCGCAGAGCCTGCGCACCCGGCGCTCGACCCTGATCTCCGAGGTGACCGAGGAGGAGCTGCGCCGGATCGTCGCCTCGCCCGACCGGGTACAACCGGGACTGGACGCCGGGATCCACTCGTACCTGATGGTGCCGTTGGTGGCGCGCGGACTCGTGCTGGGCGGCGCGGAGTTCGTCCGCACCCGCAACCCGGTGCCGTTCGGCCCGGCGGACCGTTCACTGGCGGAGGAGTTGGCCGCCCGGACGGCGCTGGCGATCGACAACGGGCGGCTCTACCGCCGGGAGCGGGACACCGCGCTCACGCTCCAACGCAGCCTGCTGCCACAGGAGATCCACCGTACGCTCGGCTTGGAGCTGGCCTACCGCTACCTGCCCAGCAGCGTGGTGAGCGAGGTCGGCGGCGACTGGTTCGACGTGGTACCGCTCTCCGCCGGCCGGGTCGCGCTGATCGTCGGCGACGTGATGGGCCACGGCATCCGGGCCGCCGCCACCATGGGCCAACTCCGGACCGTGGCCCGGACGTTGATCACCCTCGAACTGGACCCGGCGCGGGTGCTGTACCGGTTGGACGAAGCCACCACCGCGCTCGGCGAGGGGCAGTTCGCCACCTGCGTGTGCGTGGTGTTCGACCCGGTGGACCGCCGCTGCACTGCGGCCTGCGCCGGGCACCTGCCGCCCGTGGTCGCCGACGCCGAGGGCAACGCCGACCTGGTCGACCTGCCGCCCGGCGCGCCGCTCGGGGTCGGCGGAGTCCCGTTCGAGAGCGTGGAGTTCACCGTCCCCGATGAGGGCATCCTGACCCTCTACACCGACGGCCTGGTCGAGCGCCGGGGCCGTGACCTGGACGAGGGCCTGACCCTGCTGCGCCGTACCGTCGCGGACCGGCGCCGCACGCTGGAGCAGACCTGCGACGCCGTCCTGACCCGGCTCACCGGCCGCACCTCCGAGGACGACATCGCGGTCATCATGGCGCAGGTCCGCCCGCGGGGCGCGGACCGGATCGCCATCCTGCCGCTCACCGGCGACCGCGCGATGGTCGCCCACTCGCGCCGCTTCACCCGCGAGACGCTGGCCGACTGGGGGCTCACCGCGCTCGCGTACTGGGCCGAGCTGCTCGCCAGCGAGCTGATCACCAATGCCCTGGTGCACGCCGGATCCCCCACCCAACTGAGGCTGTTCTGCAACCGGGTGCTCACCGTGGAGGTCGCCGACCGGGGGAGCGAGGCGCCCCGGATCCGCCGCGCCGACATCGAGGACGAGGGCGGGCGCGGCATCCACCTGGTCAACGAGCTGGCGCACCGCTGGGGCACCCGCCGGACCAGGGACGGCAAGGTGGTCTGGTTCGAGCTGGAGCTGCCGCCGGGCTTCTCGACCGATTAGACCTGCATGGACAACGGATGGTTGTCAGGCTGCCTGTGGGGTTGTTGGCCGCCACCGCCACCGCCGGGCTTTGCTGGTGCCACGGCGGGAGAGCCCCGACCGAACGCGCCAGAGGAGCCCGCCATGCAGCAGCCCGACGCCCGCACCGTCGTCACCGACTACGTCACCCTCCTCGCGGCGGGCGAACTCGACGCCGCCATCGCCCTGTTCGCCGAGGACGCGACCTGGACCTACCCGGGCGGCCTCGCCCTGTCCCGCACCTGGCACGGCAAGCAGGAGATCTTCGGTGAGTTCCTCGGCCAGGTCGGCGCCCTGTTCGCCGCCGACGGCCTGCCGACCATCACCCTCACCCACGTCCTCGCCGACGGGCCGCAGGCGGTGGCCGAGTGGACCACCGTCGGGAAGGCCGCCAACGGCGCCGCGTACGAGAACCACTGCCTGGGCGTGTTCACCGTGGAGAACGGGCTGATCACCGCCGTCCGCGAGTACCTGGACACCCACCACGTGGCGCAGACCCTGCTGGCCTGAGCGGCGCCCCCGGATCGGCACCGGGATCGCCTCGCCCGCCCGCGCGGGCCCGGACTGGCGGGGAATCATCGCTCCCCCGCCCTGGCCGACCGCCGTGCGGGGCCGCCGGACACCAACGGGGGATCGCGGCCTACGCCCCCGCCGGCTGACCTCGGTCAGTCCGGCAGCAGCAGGTTCACGTCCCCGAACTCGTGCCACAGGTAGCGATGCCGGACGGCCTCGCGGTAGCAGGCCGCCAGCAGCGGACGGCCGGCGACGGCGGCCAGCATCAGCAGGTGCGAGGCGCGGGGCTCGTGCCAGCCGGTGAGCAGGCCGTCGACGGCGCGCACGCCACGCTCCGGGGTGATCACCAACTCCGTCCAGCCGTCGGCCTCCTGGAGCGTGCCGTCGGGCTCGGCGGCCGACTCCAGGGCGCGGACCACGGTGGTGCCGACGGCGATCACCCGGCCGCCCTCGGCCCGGACGTGACCGGCCAGCCGGGCGGTGGCCGCCGGGACGTGGAAGCGCTCGGCGTACGGGGCCTCGTGCGCCTCCGGCGAGGCCACCCCGGTGTGCAGGGTGACCGGGGCGACCAGCACGCCCCGGCCGGCCAGCCGGGCCACCACCTCGGGGCCGAACGGGCGGGCCGCGCTGGGCATTTCGCTGCTGCCGGGGACGGCCGCGAAGACCGTCTGGTAGGCCTCGATCGGCCAGTCGCGGTCCGTGTAGCCGTACCGGATCGCCCGACCGTGCAGCTCCAGGTAGCGCAACAGCCCTTCGGGCAGGTCGAGTTCGGCGTACCAGAGGCGGGTGGTGAACGGCTCGGCCAGCTCGGCCGTGCCGCCGTCCGGCAGGCCGATCCGCAGGCCCGGGCGGGCCGGGGACCGTCCCGGCGGGTAGTGCGCCGCCGCCTGCCCGGGCACCACCTCCCGCAACTCCACCAGGTAGCCGCCGCGTTGGTCCGGCTGGGCGGAGGAGAGGTGCAGCGCGACCGGCGCGCCGTCGGGCAGCCGGCCCGGCAGGGCTGCCGGGAGGGTGGCCGAGTTGTTGACCACCAGCAGGTCGCCGGGCCGCAGCACCTCGGGCAGCTCGGTGAAGCGGCGGTGCTCGATGCCGCCGGAGGCGCGCCGGCCGACCAGCATCCGTACGCCGTCCCGGGCCCCGCCGCGGGCCTCCGCCGGTGCGCGGGCGGAGAGTTCGGGCGGAACGGTGAGGCCGAGGCCGAGATCGGTCAGGGCCGTCATCGCCCACCCCGGTCGGCGGCGGCCGCCACCAGGTCCTCGGCGCGGTAGCGGCCGGAGGGGGTGCGGTCGCGCAGCAGGCCGAGCAGAACGGGTGCGACCCGCTCGGGCAGGGGCTCGCCGGAGATGTCCTCGCCGGGGCTCGCCTCCTGCAGCATCCGGGTGCGCATGCTGCCCGGGTCGACCGCCCAGACGCTCAACTCCGCCTCCTCCCGGGCGAGTACGGCGGTGGCCAGGTCGAGCGCGGCCTTGCTGGCGCCGTAGCCTCCCCAGCCGAGGTAGGGCACCACCGCGGCGTCCGAGCTGATGTTGAGGACGGCGCCGGAGCGGGCGCGCAGTTGGGGCAGGACGAGTTGGGTGAGCGCGATCGGGGCGAGCGCGTTGACCTCGAAGGTCTCCAGCAGGTCCGGCAGCGGGAAGTCGGCCAGCCGGGGCAGCGGCTCGGCGCCGGGGGCGGGGGCGCCGTTGAGCGTGCCGGCGTTGTTGACCAGGAGGCTCGCACCGCCGAGTCCCTCGGCAGCCTCGGCCAGGCGGGCGCGGTGGTCGTCGTCGACGATCGAGCCGGGCAGGGCCACCACCTCGGTGACGGCGGCCAGGGCCGCTTCGGCCTCGGCGAGTTCGGCAGCGCCCCGGGCGGTGATCACCAGCTGCCAGCCCTCGGCGGCGAGGGCGTGCGCGAGCGCCAGACCGAGTCCTCGGGAGGCGCCGGTGACCAGGGCGACGGGGGCGGGGGCGGGGTGCGGTGCTGCGTTCATGGGGCAACGATCCCGCCGCCGGGGCGAGCGGTGGATCGGTCGCCCGGCTCGGGAGCGGTCATGCGTTCGTCCTCGACCGACGGGCCGTCCTAGGACCCGGCCTCCCAGCCCTGGGGGCCGGTCCGGGCGGCGAGGGTACGGCGCCGGTGTCGGCTCGCCCAGCGTGGCCTCGCGGTGGCCGTGAGCAGCCGGGCGGCGGACCGGCGCGCGGCGGCCGGGGCGACCGCGTGCCAGGGGAACCGGACGCTGCTGCCGCTGATCAGCCCGGATGAATTACCGGCGGTCCCGCGCCTCCACCGGTGTGTGCGGCCGACCGATCGGGTACGGGTGGTCAGTCCATTCCATCCGCCCTCCCATCCGGCCCGCACGGCCCAGACCTGGAGGTCCGCATGTCCACCGACTCCAGCGCACGGAACTGCCCGTTCGACTTCGCCGAAGCCCTCGAGTTCGACCCGACGCTCCGGCAGCTCATGAACGACGCACCGGCCAGCCGCATCCGCCTCCCCTACGGCGAGGGGGAAGCCTGGCTCGTCACGGGGTACGACGACGTGCGCACAGTGACCACCGACCGGCGTTTCAGCCGCCACGCCATCGTCGGCCGGGACTTCCCGCGCATGACTCCCGAGCCGATCGTCCAGGCCGAGGCGATCAACGTCATGGACCCGCCCGCCAGCGCCCGCCTGCGCAGCCTGGTGTCCAAGGGCTTCACACCCGACCACATCGAGCGGATGAGGGACCGCACCCAGCACGTGGTCAACGAGCTGCTGGACCGCATGCGGGACCAGGGTCCCCCTGCCGACCTCATGGAGCACCTGGCCCACCCGCTCCCGCTGATCACGATCTGCGAGGTCCTGGAGATCCCCGAGGCCGACAGCGCACAGCTGCGCGCCAACGCCCGGACGATGATGAACATGGACCTGGACAACAAGCCGGACGCGGTGCGGGCCAAGGCGGACCTGCGGGCGTACTTCGCCGAACTGACGGCCGAACGACGCAGGAACCCCGGTGACGACCTGATCAGCGCGCTGGCCACGGCCCGCGACGGGGACGAGGTCCTCGACGAGCGGGAACTCACCGTGATGGCCATGGTCCTGCTGATCACCGGCCAGGACACCACGACGTACGAGCTCGGCAACCTCTCGTACACCATCCTCACCCGGCCGGACGTGCGCGCCACCCTGAGCGAGCGGCCCGAGATGCTCCCCCAGGTGATCCAGGAGATGCTGCGCTTCATCCCCTTCCGCAAGGGCGTCGGCATCCCCCGGGTGGCCCTTGAGGACGTGGAGCTGAGCGGGGTGACGATCCCGGCGGGGGACATCGTGCACGTCTCCTACCTGACCGCCAACCGGGACGGCCGCAGGTTCGAGCGGCCCGACGAGCTGGACCTGGAGCGGACCACCCCCTCCCACATGACCTTCGGCTGGGGCGCGCACCACTGCCTCGGCGCGCCGCTGGCCATCACCGAACTCGAAGTCGCCTTCGGGACCCTGCTGGAGCGCTTCCCCCGGATCGCGCTGGCGAAGCCGGCCGCGGAGCTGGCGTGGAACACCTCGTCGATCTGGCGCTATCCGCTCGGGCTGCCGGTCACCTGGTGACGGTGCTCCCCCACGTTCCGGCGCCCTCCTGCCGCCGGCTCGCTCCCGGCATCGCCGCGCACGTCGGCCCGCGCACCTTGGAGTGTGCGGGCCGACGTGCGTGCTGGACCCACCTTCCGTAGATTGGGCTGACGTGGCCCGAACCAACTCGCGGCCGGCGCAACCGCCCGCACAGCGAGCAACCGAACCTCGCTCTGCCGGCTCGTCTGCCGCGCCGTTGGGCCCCGCCCGGTGAGTCCCGCCGCCGCGCCGGCTCCACGCGTCCGGCTCGCAGCGGCTGCCGTCGAGTACTGAATTCCCCGCCTCGCCAAGGTCGCACCGGGAACTCCGCCCGTCAGGAGGAAGTCCCATGGCCGTTCTGTGTAAGCCGGCGATAGCCGTGCCGGAGCACGTCATCACCAACGAGGAAACCCTCGAACTGGCGCGCAGGCTCCACCGCGACCATCCCCAGCTCGATCTGGCGTTGCGCCTCATCAAGAACACCGGGGTGCAGAAGCGGCATCTGATCCAACCCATCGACGTGGTGCTGAAGCACCCGGGGTTGGACGAGCGGAGCGCCGTCTTCGAGACGGAGTCCAAGGCCCGCGTCCCGGCGGTGGTGGTCGAGGCCCTCGCAACGGCCCAAGTGGAGCCGTCAGAGATCGACCTGATCGTCTATGTGTCGTGCACCGGCTTCATGATGCCGTCGCTCACGGCGTGGCTGATCAACAAGCTGGGCTTCCGGCCGGAGACCCGGCAGCTGCCGATCGCCCAACTGGGCTGTGCGGCCGGTGGCGCGGCGGTGAACCGGGCCCATGACTTCTGCTCGGCCTACCCGGGCGCCAACGTGCTGATCGTGGCCTGCGAGTTCTGCTCGCTGTGCTACCAGCCCACCGACCTGGGTGTGGGATCGCTGCTGTCCAACGGCCTGTTCGGCGACGGGATCGCCGCCGCCGTGGTCCGGGGCGAGGGCGGCACCGGGATCCGGTTGGAGCGCAACGGCTCGTACCTCATCCCGAACACCGAGGAGTGGATCTCCTACGCGGTCCGCCCCACCGGGTTCCACTTCCAGCTGGACAGGCGGGTGCCGGGGACGATGGAGCCGCTCAGCCCTGCCCTGCGTGCGGTCGCGGAGCAGCACCAGTGGGACGTGGGCATGCTGGACTTCTACATCGTCCACGCCGGCGGTCCGCGGATCCTGGACGACCTGAGCCGCTTCCTGGGCGTGCCGCCCGAGGCGTTCCGCTTCAGCCGCGCCACCCTCACCCAGTACGGCAACATCGCCAGTGCGGTCGTGCTCGACGCCCTGGCCCGGATGTTCGACGAGAAGTCGGCTCTCAACGGCCACCACGGGCTGCTGGCCGGGTTCGGCCCGGGCATCACCGCCGAGATGTCCCTGGGCACCTGGGCGGCGTCCGGTTCCTGACCGAGAAGTCGAGCCGCTCCCCCATCCAATCCTTCGTCCGGCCGCCGGCACACCCCGGCGGCCGGTCCAGACGGGAGCCGTCACCCGGGCGCCGCCGTGGCCACCACGCGGGGACCGGCTCCCGTACTCGCCCCGGGCCCTGGAGGTACCTGTGAAAACCGAAGACGCAACCCCCGGGAACCCTGTTCCCCCCGCTGTAGCGCGACGACCACTGCTGACGGCGGCCGGGCTGATGCCAGTACTCGTCGGCCTGGCGGGGGATGCGACGACGGGGACGGCCGCGGCCCGTGATCCCGGCGGCACGAGACCGGTCGCGGCCCATGATCACGGCGGCATGGGGCCCGCCCCCATCCCGGTGAGCACCCGCGAGGCGGACTGGGGCGACGTCGCGCACACCCTCGGCCGCCCGGGCAACCTCATCCGCAGGACCTACCACCACACGCCCTTCCCGCGGCACGACCTGCGCGTGGTCAGCCGCGGCATCGACATCACCCCCGGGCTCGCGCTGGGCTCGCACGCCTCCTTCGCCCGGTACGACGACGGCAGCATCCTGATGATGGGCGATCTGGTGGTGACCGCGGACGAGCTGCCGGCGTTCACCGACGCCCTCCGGGCTCAGGGGATCGCCCTGACCGCCATCCACAAACACCTCCCGGCGCAGTCGCCGGACGTCTGGTGGACCCACGTCTGCGCCCACGGGAAGGACGGCAGGGCGCTGGCCCGCGGGCTGCGGGCCGCGCTCGACCGCACCGGCACTCCGGCACCGCGCCCGGCCAGACCGCTGCGGCCCCTCGATCTGGACACTGCCGGCATCGACGCCGCGCTGGGGGCCCAGGGCAACAGCGGCGAGGACGTCCACGCGTGCGTCTTCGTCCGCCGCGAGACCCTCGTCGACGAAGGGCACGTCCTGCCACCCGGCCTGGGCGCGACCTCGGCCTTCAACTTCCAGCCGCTCGGCGGGGGGCGGGCCGCGCTCAGCGGCGACCTCGCCATGGTCGCCGGCGAGGTCCAGGAAGTGATCGGGATATTGCGGCAGGGCGGCATCGAACTCGTCGAACTCCACAACCACGGCCTGACGGACGAACCGCGCCTCTTCTTCACCCACATCTGGGCCCAGGGCAATGCCGTGGACCTGGCCAGAACGGTCCACCGCGCGGTCGCCGCCACCAATGTCGTGCCGGCCACCACCTGAATGACCGGCGCAGCCACCCGGCCTTCCCCCGTCGTGCCCGGCGAGTGTCGGGCACGACGGGCGCGGCCGCACGCCACCGGCGCGCACCAGGCGCTCGCGCCCGCACGACGTGGCCGCCGGACGTCTCGGAATACCGGCCACCCCGGGATGCCGGGGCCACGCGCGGATGCGGTCGCGATGCAGAGCGCGCGAACCCCGCTGATACTGAGCCAGCGGGGCGGTTACCAAGCGCGGCGCGAGCCGCACGGTCAGCCACCGCCAGGCCCGCGCACCGTCTTGTGCGCGGCAGCCTCTGGGCGGGGCGGCCGGCGACCACGGCCGGCAACCATCTGCCCGGCGGCACACCGACCGCCGGGTCCCGGACAGAGAGACCGAGGATGCTGAACCGACGAGACCTCCTCAGGGCCGCCACCATAGGCGGCCCAGTGGCCCTCTTCCCATGGGGCCTCACACCAAGCCTGGCCCAGAGCGCGCCAGCCGCACTGCCGGTCGCTCATACCGGCTCGGAGACCAGGCGGCGGGCCGCCCGGATCGTCCCCTTCGCACACGCCATGCCGGTGCCCCCGGTGCTGAGTCCGGCGTCGCGGACGGATTCCTCGGACCTGTACAAGCTCCGGATGGCCGAGACCGAGGTGGAGATCGTCAAAGGGCTGAAGACCACCGTCCGGACCTACGGCGGCTGCTTCCCGGGTCCGACCATCCGGGCGGTCAAGGGTCGTGAGGTGGTGGTCCAGCAGACCAACGACCTGAGCGTGCACACCTCCGTCCACCTGCACGGCGGCCATGTCCAGTCGAAGTACGACGGCCTGCCGATGGACCTCGTCGAGCCCGGCGAGACCCGCGAGTACCGCTACCCCAACCAACAGGTGGCCGCCTCACTCTGGTACCACGACCACGCGCACCAGCTGGAGGCCGAGAACGTCTACCGCGGCCTGGCCGGCGCCTACCTGCTCAGCGACCCGCACGAGAGCGGCCTGCCGCTGCCGAGCGGCGAGTTCGACATCCCGCTGCTGATCCGGGACGCCCGGATCGAGACGGACGGCAGGCTGGTCTACACCGACCCGTACGAGTGCCCGCACATGCTGGTCAACGGCAAGGAGCGGCCCTACTTCGAGGTGGCGGCGCGCAAGTACCGACTGCGGGTCTTCAACGTCTCGCCCAACCGCCACATATCGCTGCGCTTCGCCGACGGCGAGCCGTTCACCCAGATAGCCTCCGACGGCGGACTGCTCGCCAAGCCGGTGAAGCTGGACGAACTGACCCTGGCCGGCGCGGAACGCGCCGAGATCGTGGTCGACTTCGCCCGCTTCCCGGTCGGCGAATCGGTGGTGCTGGAGAACACGGCCGCGCTGGAGACCGAGCGGTCCGAGGTGCTGCGCTTCGACATCACCCGGACGGCCGAGGACCGTAGCCGGATACCGGACGTCCTGGCCACCCTGCCGCCGATCCCGGAGGCAACGGTGCACCGGGAGTTCTGGCTGACGACCTTCCCGGACACCAGGATCAACGGGCGCAAGTACGACCCGGACCGGACCGACGTGCGGACCACCCTCGGCACCAGCGAGATCTGGACGATCCACAACCACCTCACCCGGCGGCCGGCCGGGGTCTTCCACGCCCCCCACTCCTTCCACACCCATCTGGTGCGGTTCCGCGTGCTGGACCGTGACGGGGAGCCGGTCGGCCCGGCCGAGGCCGGGCTGAAGGACACCGTCCCGATCTACCCGGGCCAGAGCGTCCGGATCGCCATGACCTGGGGCGACTATCCGGGCCAGTACGTCTACCACTGCCACCACGGGGTGCACTCCTCGCACGGCCAGATGGGCCGGATCGACGTGCTGCCCGCGGGATCGGAAGGCAGCGGCAAGGAGTCGAACGAGGCCTTCGCCGGCTCGTCCGACTCCTCGGAAGACTCGATGTCCGGAGCCCACCGGTCCGGATCGTCGGCGTCCGGAACCGGTCGGCGGCCACGGCGGCGGCACCATCGGCACCATCGGCACCACCACAGGCACCACGTCGCCGCCCGGGACTGACCCTGTCGGGAATCCTGGCGTTCAACCGTCCGTGATCACGGTGGTGAGCCAGTCTCGCGGGTACCGGGGGCCCGCGAGACCCCGAGGAGTGCGGGGCGGTGGGCAGCGCTGCGTTCACGCCCCCGCGATCGCGCCGCGAGGGCGGCCGTGCGGCGGATCGGCCACCGGGCCGGGCCCCGTCGTCCGCCGGACCTAGGACCTGTCCGAGGGGGCGCCGAGGGCCCAGCCCTCGGGGTCGGTCCAGGCGGCCAGGGTGCGGCGGCTCTCGAAGCGGCGCGCGCGGCCGGTCAGCGGGTCGGTGAACTCGACGACGGAGGAGAGGAGTTGGAGCGGCCGGCGGAAGTCGTCCGGGGCCGGTTCGGGCAGCACCACCGGGTAGACCGGGTCGCCGAGGATCGGCACGCCGAGCCCGCACATGTGCAGTCGCAGCTGGTGGGTGCGTCCGCTGAGCGGGCGGAGGCGGTAGCGGGCGAGGCCGTCACGGCGGTCGAGCAGGTCGATCTCGCTCTCGCTGTTCGGCGGGGCGTCGACCTCGCGGGCGGCGATCACGCCCCGTTCCTTGACGATGTGGCTGCGGACGGTGCGCGGCAGGCTCAGCGCCGGGTCGTACGGGGCGACGGCCTGGTACTCCTTGCGGACCAGCCGGTCGCGGAAGAGCGTCTGGTAGGCGCCCCGGTCCTCCGGCCGGACCACGAACATGGCCAGGCCGGCGGTGAGCCGGTCGAGCCGGTGGGCGGGGCTGAGCGCGGGCAGGTCGAGGGTGTGCCGCAGCCGGGAGAGCGCCGTCTCGACGACGTGCCGGCCGCGCGGGGTGGTGGCCAGGAAGTGCGGCTTGTCGACGACGACCAGGTGCTCGTCCCGGTGCAGCACCTCCAGCTCGAACGGGACGCGGACCTCGTCCGGCAGGTCCCGGTAGAACCACAGGTGCGCGCCGGGCCGGAACGGCGCGTCGGGCGCGACCGGCCCGTCCTCGCCGACGATCTCCCGCCCGTGCAACGCCGCGTCGATCCGCTCGGCAGCCACGGTGGGCAGTCGCTCGACCAGGTGGGCGCGAACGGTCGGCCAGGGACCCTCGGCCGGGAGCCGCAGGTGCACCGGATCCACGCCGTTGCGCTGCGGGAGGGGGGAGGCCGGGCGGCGGCTCTTGCGTCTCATCTCGCGGCCCAGCCTAGTCGGGTACGCCCGGCCGTCCTCGTCCGAGGTGCCGTCCGCGGGGGGCGCGGAGCAGAGTGGACCGTAGACCCGCTCTGCCGCTCAGCCCTGGAGGACGTGTGACCGCCGACGACGGCCCGGCCGGTGTGCCGCCGCTGCACCTGCCGCGACGCACCCGGTTGCTGCTGTACGGCTCCTTCGCGCTGCTGGTCGGCGCCATCGTCGCCGACCTGGCGACCGGCCCCGGCACGACGCTCTCCCCCGTCCTCGCGGTGGCGCCGGTGCTGGCCGGAGCGACCACCCGGGCGGCCCGGGTGCCGCTGATCGCCGGGGCGATCGCCATCCTCGCGGTCGGGCTGCTGGAGGCCACCAACACCGATCTGCCGACCGAGGTGCACGTCACCGCGCTGATCACGGTGCTCGCCGCGACGTTGGCCAGCGCCGCCAACGTCGTCCTGGTGGCGGCCCGGGAACGGGAGCTGTCCCGGGTCCGGACGGTGGCCGAGGCGGCGCAGCGGGCCCTGCTGCGCCCGCCGCCGGAGCGGATCGGGCGGCTGCGGGTGGCCGTGCGGTACGTCGCGGCGGCGGCCGAGGCGCGGATCGGCGGGGACGTGTACGCCGTCGTCGAGACCCGCTCCGGCGTGCGGATCCTGCTCGGCGACGTGCAGGGGCACGGGCTGCCGGCGGTGGAGACGGCGGCGGACGTGCTGGGCGTGTTCCGGGAGGCGGCGCGGACCGATCCCGACCTCGCCCGACTGGCGGAGCGGCTGGACGCGGCGCTCGCCGCGCGGTCGGAGGACGGGCGGTTCGCCACCGCGCTGCTGCTGGACGTGGCGCCGGACCGGGGGCCGGTGACGATCGTGAACTGCGGCCATCCGCACCCGCTGCTGCGCCGCGCGGGCAGGGTGAGCGAGCTGGAGCCGCCGTTCCCCGCGCCGCCGCTGGGCCTGCTCGGGCTGACCGGCGGCGGCTACCCGGCGGGCCGCTTCGAGCCGCGGCCCGGCGACCTGCTGCTCCTGCACACTGACGGCGTGTCCGAGGCCCGGGACGCCGAGGGCCGGTTCTACCCGCTGGCGGAACGTCTGCCCGACCTGCCCGCGGGGAACCCCGCGGACCTGCTGGACGACCTGCTCGCGGACGTCGACGGCTGGGTCGGGGACGCCGGGCTGGAAGACGACGCGGCGGTGCTGGCGCTGCGCTGGGAGTACTGACGGCGACGCAGGGCCGAGTGTCAGTGGTGTGTGCGAGGCTTCACGCACGGTCGGGGCGTGCCCGGCCGCTCGGTCGGCGGGTGCCGGCCGGGGAGACGACCGACGAGGGGAGCGTGCCGTGGGTACCAAGGCGAGCGGGTCGTTCGAGCTGACCGCTTTCGAGCCGGTGGAGACGGAGGAGCGCGAGGGCGCCTCCTTCGGGCGGGTCAGCATCGCCAAGACCTTCACGGGCGGCCTGAGCGGGCGGAGCGAGGTGCGGATGCTGTCCGTCGGCGACGCCTCGGGCGGCCCGGCCTCGTACGTCGCGGTGGAGCACGTGACGGGTGAACTGGACGGGCGCAAGGGCTCGTTCGTGCTCCAGCACGCGGCCTGGGACACCACCGGGGTGACGATACGCGTGGTGCCGGGCACCGGGACGGGCGAGCTGGCCGGGATCACCGGGGAGTTCCAGCTGGCCGTCGACGAGTCCGGCGCCCACACCTACGTGCTGGCGTACGAGCTGGGCTGACGCCGGTTGCGGGGCGCGCGGCCGGCGGGCCGTCCGTCACAGGATGGGCTGGGTCGCCTCCAGCCGCTGGATCGCGGTCCGGACCGCGGTCGTGAAGCTCCGTAACAGCCGCATGCCTCGACGTCATTCCAGGGCGGGGCGGCCTGATCGTGTGACGCCACGTCGACGGACGCGTGTTCGCGCCCACCGGACACCCTCCACACTGCCACGATGCGATCAGTGCACGACCGGCCTCGGAGGGTGGCACATGACCCGCACAGCGACGGCCCGTACGGCGACGGCCCGCAGGCCGGTCACGGTCGAGGAGGTGGTCGGCCGACTGCGGGAGATCGCGGCAGAGCTGCCCCCGGCGGACGGGGTGGCGGTCTTCAACACAGTGACGGAGGCGGTGCGCGGCCGGCTCGTCGGCGGGTACTTCGCCGACCCTGCGGCGATGGCCGAGCTGGACGTGGTGTTCGCCGGGCGGTACCTGCTGGCTGTGGCCGCCGACGCGGCCGGGCAGGAGCCGCCCGCCTGCTGGCGGCCGCTGTTCGCGCTGCGCGCCCACCCGGGCGTGCACCCGCTGCAGTTCGCGCTGGCGGGGATGAACGCCCACATCCAGCACGACCTGCCGCTGGCCGTGGTCGACCTCTGCCTGCGCCGTGGCTGCGATCCGGCCGGAGTCGAGGCGGACTACCACCGGATCAACGGGGTGCTGGCCGAGGTGGAGACGGCCGTGCGCGAACGGCTGATGCCCGGGCCCGACCTGCTGGAGCAGGCCGAGCCACTCACCCACCTGCTCGGCACCTGGTCGGTCGACGCCGCCCGCGAGGGGGCCTGGGCGGCCGTGCAGGCACTGTGGGAGCTGCGCCGGCTGCCGGGCGCCGCCCGGGCCTTCGCCGCCGAGCTGGACGGCTCGGTCGGGCTGCTCGGCCGCGCCCTACTGATCCCGCTCGGACCGCACCACGGCCGGGACGGACAAGGCGGCCGGGGCCAAGAACACGTCGGGCCCGCCGGACACGACGGACACGACGGACACGACGGGCCCGGCCAGCGGCAGGACGCGCCCGAAACGGCCGCGGCCGCCCGGCTCCCCGAGGCGAGGAACCGGACGGCCGACGGTACGGACGCGGGCGGGCAGGACCGGGCCGGGCACGCCCGGCCCGACCAGCCCCGGCCCGATCAGGCCCAGCTGGAGTGCAGCGGCTTGCCCTCGGCGTAGCCGGCCGCGCTCTGGATGCCCACGATCGCCTTCTCGTGGAACTCCTCCAGGGTGTTGGCGCCCGCGTAGGTGCAGGAGCTGCGCACACCGGCGACGATCGAGTCGATCAGGTCCTCGACGCCCGGGCGGGCCGGGTCGAGGAACATCCGGGAGTGCGAGATGCCCTCCTCGAACAGCGCCTTGCGGGCCCGGTCGTAGGTGGAGTCCTGGGCGGTGCGGTTGCTGACCGCACGGGCCGAGGCCATGCCGAAGCTCTCCTTGTACTGGCGGCCGTCGGCGGCGGTCTGCAGGTCCCCCGGGGACTCGTAGGTGCCGGCGAACCAGGAGCCGATCATCACGTTGGAGGCACCGGCGGCCAGCGCCATGGCGACGTCGCGCGGGTGGCGCACGCCGCCGTCGGCCCAGACGTGCTTGCCGAGCCGGCGGGCCTCGGCGGCGCACTCCAGGACGGCGGAGAACTGCGGGCGGCCGACACCGGTCATCATCCGGGTGGTGCACATGGCGCCCGGGCCGACGCCGACCTTGAGGATGTCGGCGCCCGCCTCGACCAGGTCGCGGACACCGGCGGCGGAGACCACGTTGCCGGCCACGATCGGGATCTGCGGGTCCAGGCCGCGCACCGCGCGCAGCGCGCTGATCATGCTCTCCTGGTGGCCGTGCGCGGTGTCGACCACCAGCACGTCGGCCCCGGCCTCGATCAGGGCCTTGGCCTTGCCCGCGACGTCGCCGTTGATGCCGACGGTCGCGGCGATCCGCAGCTTGCCGTTCGCGTCCACGGCCGGGGTGTACAGGGTGGCGCGCAGCGCGCCCTTGCGGGTGAGGATGCCGACCAGGTGGCCCTCGGCGTCGACCACCGGGGCGAGCTTGCGGTGCGCCTCGGAGAGCTTGTCGAAGGCGGCGCGCGGGTCGATGTCCTCGTCCAGCAGCAGCAGCTCGCGGGACATGATGTCGGCGAGGCTGGTGAAGCGGTCCACGCCCTGGCAGTCGGACTCGGTGACGACGCCGACCGGCTTGCCGTCCTCGACCACCACGAGGGCGCCGTGCGCGCGCTTGGGCAGCAGGGAGAGCGCCTCGGCGACGGTGGCGCCGGGGGCGAGGGTGATCGGGGTGTCGACCACCAGGTGGCGCTGCTTGACCCAGGAGATGACCTCGGCGATGACCTCGGTCGGGATGTCCTGCGGGATGGCGACCAGGCCGCCGCGGCGCGCGACGGTCTCGGCCATCCGGCGGCCGGCGATGGCGGTCATGTTGGCGACGACCAGCGGGATGGTGGTGCCGGTGCCGTCGTTCGAGGAGAGGTCGACGCCCTGCCGGGAGCCCACGGCGGAACGGCTGGGGACCATGAAGACGTCGTCGTACGTCAAGTCGTACGAGGGCTTGAGGTCGTTCAGGAAACGCATGAATGGGCTCTCTGGCTGGGAGAAATTACACCTCGGGTGCGGTTGCGGCGATGCCGCCGGGGCGCACTCGGGCGCCCGGCACCCAGCATTCGATTCTCCGGCAGTGCAGGGGCAAAAGCCAGTTCGAGGAACATTGCTGGTGCTGTGCACAAACCGTGATCAATGCTCCGCGCGTAGACATGGACGATCCTCCAAGCCCCGGCCCCCACGTCGGCTTTTCGCCCCGGCGAGGACCGCTCCCGTAGCATTCACGCGGTAACGGCGAGGCGAGTGGGAAAGCGGCAGCGGGCGTGAGCATCGAGCAGAAGGACGTCGAACGACAGGACGTCGGACATGGCCAGGTCGAGGGCACCGAGGAGGAGATCGACTTCGGTCCCGGCCTCGACCCCGAGCGACTGAGGCTCTGCCTGGAGGTGCTCGCGGAGCTGGACGAGCTGCACGTCGACCACCCGGACGCGATCACCGTCCGCAAGGCCGTCGGCGGCATATTCCGGACCCTCAAGCAGCGCCGCCGCCAGGAGACCCGGGCCCGCAAGACCGCCAACGACCGCGAGGTCACCGCCCGGACGGCCACCGGCGCGCCCACCCGGATCGACGACGAGACGGCCGGTGCCTTCGGCCTGACCACCGTCACCACCACCGAGATCGCCGGCATCCTGGAGCGGCCGCGCTCCTGCTACACCTGCAAGGGCCGGTACGTCGAGGTCGACGCCTTCTACCATAACCTGTGCCAGCCCTGCGCGGCCCTCAACCGGTCCCGCCGGGACGCCCGGGCCGACCTCACCGGCAAGCGCGCGCTGCTGACCGGCGGCCGGGCCAAGATCGGGATGTACATCGCGCTGATGCTGCTGCGCGACGGCGCCCACACCACCATCACCACCCGCTTCCCCAACGACGCGATCCGCCGCTTCAAGGCGATGCCGGACAGCGCCGAGTGGATCCACCGCCTCAAGATCATCGGCATCGACCTGCGTGACCCGGCCCAGGTCATGGCGCTGGCCGACGAGGTCGCCGCCGACGGCCCGCTGGACATCCTGATCAACAACGCCGCGCAGACCGTCCGCCGCCCGCCGGAGTCCTACCGCGAGCTGGTCAACGCCGAGTCCGCCCCGCTGCCGGCCGGTGAGCTGCCGCAGGCCACCACCATCGGCCGCTTCAACAGCGGCGGCGTCGACCTGCCCGCCCTCCCCCACCAGGCGAGCGGCGGCGAGCAGCGGCTGGCCGCCGAGGACGTCACCTCGCTCGCCCTGGTCACCGGCTCCGCCACCCCGGCCCGGATCGAGGCCGGCACCGCGATCGACGCCGGCGGCCTGGTGCCCGACCTCGCGGACACCAACAGCTGGGTGCAGACCGTCGAGGAGGTGGGCCCGGTCGAGCTGCTGGAGGTCCAGCTCTGCAACTCCACCGCGCCGTTCATCCTGATCAGCCGGCTGCGCCCGGCGATGGCCGCGTCCGCGTCCCGTCGCAAGTACGTGGTCAACGTCTCCGCGATGGAGGGCGTCTTCTCGCGCGGCTACAAGGGCGCCGGCCACCCGCACACCAACATGGCCAAGGCCGCGCTCAACATGCTCACCCGCACCAGCGCGCAGGAGATGTTCCAGAGCGACGGCATCCTGATGACCGCCGTCGACACCGGCTGGATCACCGACGAGCGGCCGCACCCGGACAAGATGCGCCTCGCCGACGAGGGCTTCCACGCCCCGCTCGACCTGGTCGACGGCGCGGCCCGGGTGTACGACCCGATCGTGCGCGGCGAGGCGGGCGAGGACCTGTACGGCTGCTTCCTCAAGGACTACGAGCGCGGAAACTGGTAACCAGCTGAAGGAGATGGCGAGTTGAGCACCGTACCGACCGCACCGCTGCTCGGCGCCGGGGTCATCGTGCCCACCGGGGACGGCCGGGTGCTGATCGGCCGCCGCACCACGGCCGGCGAACCGCCCACCTGGAGCCTGCCCGGCGGCAAGGTCGACCTCGGCGAGTCCTTCGAGCAGACCGCGGCCCGCGAACTCGCCGAGGAGACCGGCATCGTGCTGCCCGCGGCGCAGATGCGGGTGCTCGCCGTGCACCTGGACCACGAGCTCGGCCGGCCCCGGCTGACCGCCGCCGTGCTGGCGCCGCCGAGCCTGGCCGAGGCGGTGGTCACCGAGCCGCACGCGTGCGCCGGTTGGGAGCGCTTCGCGGTGGACGAGCTGCCGGAGCCGATGTTCTACCCGTCCGCGCTGGTGCTCGGCAGCTGGCTGCCCGGGCTGGACGACATCCGGCGGGACCGGACACACGGCTACACCGTCGCCCGCCGATGACGTACGGCCGCCCCGACGCCTGCCGATGGGCAGGCGTCGGGGCGGGTGGCTCCCGTACCGTGATCAGCCGTTGCGGGCCGCCTCCGGCCCGGTGATCCGCTTCAGCAGCGGCAGCGTCGAGGCGATGATCGCGAGCGAGGCGAGCAGGCCGAAGCCCGTCAGCCCGTAGTACGCCAGGCCCGGGGACACCAGGTCGTAGCTCATCTGGGCCTTGAGGAACATCGCCGCCGCGGCGAAGCCCGTCCCGATCGCGAGCGCCGACACCACCAGCAGCGGCAGCGCGCTCTCCAGTCCGACCACCCGGCGCAGCAGCCGCAGCGGTGCGCCGGTCAGCCGCAGCATCGCGAACGGCCTTCTGCGGTCGGACAGTCCGGCGACCACGCTCACCGCGAGGCTGCACCCGGCGATCGGCAGGGTGGTCAGCAGCACCACGTTCGCCAGCTGCCGCCAGGCCTGGAGCTTCTTCTGCCCACCGGAGGCCCAGTCCTCGGCCAACCGCGGCTCGTAGGTCGGGAACTCCTTCATGAACAGCGTCCGCAGCTGCTCCTTGGCCTCCTCGGAGCCGTCGGTGGTCGCGTAGAGCATCCGCACCGGGAGCTTGGCCACCTCCTCCGCGGGAATCTGCGCGGCCGGCCACTCGTGCTGGGAGGCGTCCAGCAGGTCGACGAACTGGAACTGGTCGACCGCCGCGACGGCGGCTCCGGGTGCGCAGTGGCCGACCACGGGGATCTGCGCGAGTTCCGAGCAGCTCACCAGGCTGGGCACCATCCGTCGCTCACCCTGCTGGTACGCGCCGATCCCGGCCGGGTTGTCGTGCACCAGGGCGATCCCCCGGAACCCGGGAACGGCCCGGGCCTGCGCCAGCACGCGATCGGGCACCGAAGGCAGCGGGGCCGCGTCCTCCCTGTTGCCGAACGGGGTGGCCACGATCGCCTTGCGCACCTCGGGGGCGCCGTTCAGCATGCCCTGGTTGGCGTTGATGGTGCTCATGATGGCCAGGGTTCCGGTGGTCACGAACAGCGCCAGCACCAGGCCGGCGACCGAGCGGAAGCCTGCCCTCGGGTCGTCCGACAGACGGCGCATCGCGATCAGCGAGGCCGGCCGGCTGGTCCGCCGGGCCACCGCCTGGGCGGTCGCCATGGTGAGCCACGGACCGGCGATCACCAGGCCGAGCATCACCAGCACGAAGCCGGTCAGGTACGCCAACGACTGCCCGTTGGTGGTCTTCGGGTGGTTGCCGACGAAGTAACCGAGCTCGGCGAGACCGGCCACCAGCGGTGCCAGCCGCCAGGCGCTCGGCGGCTTCGGGGTGACCCGGCGGGAGACCCCGAGCGGCGAGATGGTGACCCGGCGCAGCGCGAACCGGGCGGCGAGCGCGGCCGCCACCGGCACGCCCAGCACCACCCCGGCCACCTGCGGCAGGGTCAGGCTCAGGTCGGAGGCGAAGAAGCGGTCGCCGGTGAACGGCACGTCGGCCACCACGGGCTTCAGCGCGAAGTACAGGCCGAAGCCGACGGCCGTGCCGATCACCGCCGCCACCGTGGACTCCACCGCCGAGATCACCGACACCTGGCCGGGCGTCGCGCCCACCAGGCGCATCGCGGCGTAGCGCTGCTCGCGGGTAGCGGCGGACAGCCGGGTCGCGGTGCCGATGAAGATCAGCACCGGGAAGATCAGCGCGGCGGCCACCACGGTGAGCACCAACAGGAGTGCGTCGCCGTGCACGCCCGCGCCGTAGCAGTCGAAGGAGCAGTCGGCGGGCATCGCGGTGGCGATGCTCGTGACGGTGGTGGGCCTCGGCCGCGCCTTGACCTCGTCCACCGTGCGGCCGACGACCATCACGAGGCTGTCCGGGGAGGGCAACCCGGCGTCGGCGATGGTGCCGACCAGCCGCCCCGGGAAGCGGTCGGCCAGTTCGACGGCCGGGGTGTCCCGCAGCAGCTTCTCCAGTGCGGGCGAGGCGTAGTACTCGCCGGGCGCGGGCAGCCGGCTCAGGCCGGGCGGCAGTGGCGAGGTGGGACCGGTCGGGGCGACATCGGCCCGGAAGACGGTCTTCCCGCGGTAGTAGTCCGCCCGGGCGCCCCACCAGAGCGGGTCCGCCGAGGTGGCCGCGGTCGCGCCCTTGACGCCCGTGTTCATCCAGAGCTGCCGCTCGTTGGCACGGTCGATCGCGTTGACGCTGGAGAAGGTCGACAGCAGCAGCCCGACACCGACCGCGACCGCCGCCGCGATCATCAGCAGCCGGGCCACCGCCTCCCGGCCGCCGCTGACGGCGAGCCGGAGCGAGAAGGGGATCACGGGGCCACCGACCCGGCGGAGAGCGTACGGGCCCGGCCGTCGCGGACGATCGCCTCGCGGTCGGCGTAGGCGGCGACCCGCGGCTCGTGGGTGACCAGGATGACGGTGGTGCCCTGCTCCTTCGCCGAGGTGACCATCAGCTCCATCACCTGCTCGCCGGTCAGCGAGTCCAGGGCACCGGTCGGCTCGTCGGCGAACAGCACCTGCGGACGGGCCACCAGGCCGCGGGCCAGGGCGACCCGTTGCGCCTGACCGCCGGACAGTTCCCCGGAGCGGCGCGTCTCCATGCCGTCCAGGCCGAGCCGGGGGAACCAGGGCCGGGCCTGGGCCAGCGCCGCGGGCCGGCGTACGCCGTTCAGCAGCAGCGGCAGGGCGACGTTCTCCTCGGCCGTCAACTCCGGGACCAGCTGGCCGAACTGGAAGACGAAGCCGAACGTGTCCCGACGCAGGGCGCTGCGCCGGGCCTCCGACATGCGGTCCAGGCGCTGCCCGTTGAACAGCACCTCGCCCGCGTCGGGCACCAGGATGCCGGCCAGGCAGTGCAGTAACGTCGACTTGCCCGAGCCGCTGGGGCCCATGATGGCGAGCACCTCGCCGGCCTGGACGGCCAGGCTCGCCCCGCGCAGCGCGGGCGTCTCGCCGAAGGCGAGGGCGATGTCACGGGCTTCGATGACCGTGGTCATGCGCGCACCTCCGCGGCGAGGGCGTCGAGGCGGGCGACGGTGAGGTCGATCCAGCGCAGGTCGGCCTCCAGGTGGAACAGGCCGTGGTCGGCGAGCAGGGCGTCCACCAGGGCGCCGGTGCGGCGCAGTTCGGTGAGCTCGCGCATCCGGCGCAGGTGGGCGGCACGCTGGGTGTCCAGGTACTGCTCGGCGTCGCGGCCCAGCATCAGGGCCAGCACCACCTTGGTGAACAGCACGGACTGCAGGTTGGGTTCGGGCGCGACCGGCTCCTGGAGCCAGGTCTCGAACTCGGTCGCCCCGGCGTCGGTGATGACGTAGCGCTTGCGCTCGGGCCCGTCGCCGGGCTCGGCCTCACCGGCCATCACCTTGCCGTCGCGGGCGAGTCGGCCGAGGGTCGCGTAGACCTGTCCGTACGGGAGGGGCTTGCCGCGGCCGAAGAGGGCGTCGTAGTCGCGCTTGAGGTCGTAGCCGTGGCTCGGCTCCCGCTCCAGCAGCCCGAGGAGGGTCAAAGGAACACTCATGGGCGAGACCATACACCAGGGATATACACCGAGTGTATAGCTGCGAAGAATACGGCGCTGAGCTGGCGAAACGTCAACTGACGGACAGGCGGGGACAGGAGGCGGCCCCCACGACCGCCCCCTGCTCCGCACCACGGCCCGGAACCCCCACGGTCCGGCCGGGCCGGCCTCGCGCTCAGGCACGGAGAGCGCGGCCGGACTCCAGCCTGCCCGGGCGGACGGCGCCTGCCGAGGGCCGAACGTCCCGGGTGGTGAGGTCGGTGGCACGACGAACGGGCACCACTCTTGTGCGCGGTGGGCCGTCGGGTGGAGATTGGGTGATGAAACCCTGTACGTCCCCGCGTCCTTGAGGAGTCCTCACCGTGCCCAGCACACCCCGCTCCGCCCGGCCCGCGTCGCTCCCGCGGCGAACCGGCCGTCAGCTGCGGCGGGCCTTCGGCACTCGGCACGAACCGCTGGTCCGCCCGCTCGACCGCGCCCGGGCCCGGGCCTGGCTGCTCGCGATCGTCGGCGGGCTGGCGGCGGTCGCCGTCTCCGTACTGGGTGCCCTGCTCCTCTACCGCTCGACGGCGCCGCAGGCCGCCGCCGACCGGGTGCGGCTGCACCGGGTGGACGCCGTGGTCGCCGTCCTCCCCGACCACGGCGCCGCCACCGGCAGCCGCTTCGCGGACGGCTACAACAGCCGGATCGAGGTCCAGGCCGCCTGGAACTACCCTGCGGGCACCGCGCACACCGGTACCGTCGAGGCCCCTCGCACGGCCGCCGTCGGCACCGTCGTCCCGATCTGGGTCGACCCCGCGGGCACCCCCACCACTCCCCCGGCCAACCGCGCCTCCCTCGCCGTCTCCGCCGCCTGCACCGGCGCCGGCGCCCTCCTGGCTCTCCTCGCGATGCTGACCCTGGCGCTGCGGCTGCGCCTCCATGCCCTCGACCGCCGCGCCGAGACCGCCTGGACCACCAGCTGGGCCCGCCTCGAGCCGCTCTGGACCGGCCGCGCCGGACACCGCCGCGAGGATTGAGGAACCGCCCGCTCCCGAAGCCTTCGTGCCCCCTCGACCGTTCGGCGAGGGGGCACGAGGGCGTTCGGCCTCAGCGGCGTTCGGTCCAGGCGGGCGCCGGGGTGGGCTTGCCGGCGTGGTGGGTGAGGACGGCCACCGCGACCAGCAGGGCGAGGGCCAGGGCCAGCGCGGTGGGGACGTTGGCGTGGAGGACGAGCAGCGTGCCGAGCAGGGCGCCGGCGAACATCCAGACGACGGAGGCGATGCGGCGCAGGCCGGTGAGGTCGGCGGCGAGGGCGGTGATGGTCATGGTGAGCACGGTGGTGGTGAGGTCGGGGATCTTGAGCGAGCGGACCACCGCGTTCTGGCCGCCCATGGCGAGGGCGAGCAGGCCGATCAGGGTGTAGCGGGCGGGTTCGGAGCCGTGGCCGATGACGGCTGCCAGGACGGTGCTCGCGGCGACCAGCACCGCCTGGGCGGCGACCGCGGCGGTCAGCAGCCGGCCGCGGTGGCCGGGCAGGTGCCGGGAGAGGTGGCCGCCGGCCAGGGCGCCGAGCAGGAACACGGCGAGGGCGGCGAGTGAGGCGGGGGCGGAGAGGTTCGCGGCGCCGGCCAGGGCGAAGCCGAGGAAGACCACGTTGCCGGTCATGTTGGCGACGAAGACGTGTCCGAGTTCGAGGTAGCTGATCGCGTCCACCACCCCGGTGACCACGGTCAGCACCAGCAGCATCGGCACCAGCGGCCCGTGCTCGGGGTCGTGTTTCAACATCGGGCCTCCCAGGCGGTTCGCGTGACGGTCCTTCCGTTCTACTCGCTCAGGCGAGCGCCGGGCTGCCGGACTCGTCCGACTCCTCGTCCAGGTGCCAGTGCAGGTCCCGCACTCCGGGCTCCAGCGACAGCCGGGTGACGACCTGCTCCAGGGCCGGGGCCACCTGCCCGGTGATCGCCACGGTGGCGCGCAGGCTGGTGGCGTCGCCCTGTTCCGTGCGGCGGGCGCGCAGGCCGGTGGGGGCGAGGCCGGAGGCGGCCAGGGCCTGGAGCAGCAGCGCGCGGATGTGGGTCTCGGACTTGCGGTCGCACTCCAGGTGGACGGTGGCCCGGCAGGTGGAGTCCGGGTCGCTGCCGGACTGCGGGGCCCGGTCGAGCATCCGGCCGGCCGGGCGCAGCACCAGGTGGACGGCGAGCACGGCGAGCGTGCCGAGGCCGGCGAGCTCCAGCTTGCCGGAGGCGGCCAGCACCCCGACGGCGGCCGAACACCAGAGCGTGGCGGCGGTGTTGAGACCGCGCACGCCGGCGCCGTCGCGCAGGATGACGCCACCGCCGAGGAAGCCGATGCCGGAGACGACGTACGAGGCGACCCGGGTGGGGCTGCCGGTGTCGCCGACCGCCTCGCTGTAGAGCACGAACAGGGTGGCGCCGGCGGCGACCAGGGCGTTGGTGCGCAGGCCGGCCATCCGGGCCCGCCACTGGCGCTCGACGCCGATCAGTGCGCCGCAGGCGACGCCGGTGGTGAGCCGGACCAGGAACTCGACGGTGGTCAGGGTGTGCACGACGGCACCTCCTCCAGAGGAATCACGGGGAACGCGGGGAAAGGGCACGGACGGGGGGCGAGCCGCTGCCCACCACCCGTCCGCACGGGCTTCGATCGGTGGCTCAGTGGTTCATGGCGGTCTGGACGATCTTGATGATGACCATGATCATCGCGATCAGCAGGTACGCGCGCAGGGCGCCCATGCCGATCTTGCGGGCGGTGGACATCACCGGCTTCTCCAGGGTCTCCAGCGGGGGCATCCGCCAGTTCTCGCGGCCGGTGCGGTCGATGGGGTCCTCCTTGGTGCCGCGGCGGCCGAAGGTGAAGAAGTACCCGGCGACCAGCACGCCCGCCACGCCGCAGCCGGCCATGATCCACAGGATCGCGTCCGAGCTGATGTCCGG
>NZ_JBHVVI010000013.1:0-122252 GCF_042883685.1 Kitasatospora sp. NPDC058190 | reverse complement strand
AGCTTCCTGGGCCCCTGCGGCTTCCGGTCCCTACGGATCTCGAACTCCATCGCACACCTTGAGCTCGGGTGTTGCGACGACCGTTAGAACCCAAGACAGCGGCCGGGGGCTCGGGCCTGCCCGGCGAAGACGCGCCGGACAGGCCCGAGGTCAGCGGTGCTTCGAGGCCGGGGGCTCAGGCCTGCGCGGGCTCGGCGACGATCTCGCGGCCGCCGGAGCGCGGGCCGCGCAGCACGGCCAGGTAGGCGACGCCGATGCCGACCAGCGCCCAGACCACCAGGACCAGGATCGGCATCCCCAGGTTGGTGGAGCCGAAGTAGGCGATGGACTTGGTGGCGCCGGTGCCGGCGCCGTTGGGGATCAGCGAGCCGATCGCCCGCCAGAAGGGCGGCATCATCGGGGCCGGGTAGACACCGCCGGCGCTCGGGTTGCCCAGCACGACGAAGACCAGCACCGCGATGCCGATGCCGATGACGTCGAACAGGCACTGCAGCGCCATGGTGAACGCGCCGACCGTGAACACCACCAGGGCGCCGATGCCGGTCAGGGCCGGGATCGAGCCGGGCAGCGCGTCCAGGACCGGCCCGGCGATGATCGTGCCGCCGAGGCCGGCGCCGACCGAGTACAGCGCCAGGACGCCGAGGCGGATCAGCAGGCGGTGGACGTTGGCCGGCTTGGAGCCGGCGCTGATGCCGAGGATCGAGGCGACCAGGTAGCCGCCGACGCACCAGCCGATGACCAGGTAGAAGGCGGAGAGGCCGTTGGTGTCGCCCTTGGCCAGCGGCACGACGTCCTCGACCTTGACCGTACGGCCCTGGGTCTTGTCCAGCGCGGTGGTGACGGTCTCGGCGGCCTTGGCGGCGGAGGTGCCGCGGGCGCCGCCGACCAGCAGGGTGTCCTCGGTGCCGGTCGGGTTCACGACCAGCGCGGCGTAGATCTTCTGGTCCTTGATCTGCTGGGTCGCCGTCTCGGCGTCCGGCGCGGTGACGGGCTTGACGGCCTCGGCCGGCACCGACTCCAGGGCCGCCACCAGCTTGGGCGTGACCTGCGGCGGGGCGACCACCGCGATCGACAGCCTGTGCGGGGTCGGGTGGTGCAGCGCCCCTACGTACGAGGTGATGAAGCCGAGCTGCAGCAGCAGCACGCCGATCACGAGCAGTGCCGCACGCGGTGTGACCGCGCCCTTCAGTTCCGCGACGAAACCCTGCCCCGGGGCGGCCATCCACATCTCCTTGCGTATCGGAAGAAATCGGATACTTAATACCATGAACTAGTTGGCTCGTCTCAACTCCCGCACTGCTTTCCGGCCACCGCGGCTGGGCGATACTGGCGCCGTGACGGACGAGGAAGCCCTGGTGGCGGTGGAGCGCGAGGTCGGGCTGATGTTCCGGCGGGGCCGCGCCAGAGTGGCGGAACTCTCACGCCGGGTGCACCCCGAGCTGGAGGGCCTGGGCTACAGCATGCTCGCCTACATCGAGCAGGCCGGGCGGGTGCGGGTGACGGACGTCGGCGTGCACTTCGCGGTCGGCAAGGCCACGGTGAGCCGGCAGATCCGCGCGCTGGAGGAGCTCGGCCTGGTCGCCCGGGAGGTGGATCCGCAGGACCGCCGGGCCGCGCTGGTCTCGCTGACCGAGGACGGCCGCAAGCGCTACCTGGCCGCGTACGGCGTGCGGATGCGGCGGGTGCGCGAGGTGATGGGCGGCTGGTCACAGGAGGACGTGGCCCGTTTCGCCGAGCTGCTGCACCGCTTCAACGACGTGCTGGGGGAGCCGCCCGCGCAGTGATGGGGCCCTGCCCGGGGCTTTGCTTCGGCTTGAAGAAAGTTGCCTTAGTCAACCATCCGACCTATGGTTGCTTAAGGCAACGAATTTTCCTGCCCGCGCATCCCCACCGCTCCCAGCGAAGGACTCAGATGACCGTCACAGCCGAGGCGGCAGCCGGAGCCGCCGTCGACGACCGACCGATGACCCACCGGCAGGTGATGGAGGCACTGTCCGGCCTGCTGCTCGGCCTGTTCGTGGCCGTGCTCTCGTCGACCGTCGTCTCCAACGCCCTGCCGCACATCCTCACCGACCTGCACGGCGGCCAGTCCGCCTACACCTGGGTGATCACCGCGGCCCTGCTCACCCTGACCGCCTCCACCCCGATCTGGGGCAAGCTCTCCGACCTCGCCAGCAAGAAGCTGCTGCTGCAGATCGCCCTGCTGATCTACATCGCCACCTCCGCGCTGGCCGGCCTCTCGCAGAACACCGGTGAGCTGATCGCCTGCCGCGCCCTGCAGGGCATCGGCGCCGGCGGCGTGGTCGCGCTCGGCCAGATCTGCCTGGCCGCGATGGTCCCGCCGCGCGAGCGCGGCCGCTACAGCGGCTACTTCGGCGCGGTCTTCGCCCTCGCCACCATCGGCGGCCCGCTGATCGGCGGCGTCATCGTGGACACCTCCTGGCTGGGCTGGCGCTGGTGCTTCTACGTCGGCATCCCGTTCGCGCTGGCCGCGATCCTGGTGGTGCAGCGCACCCTGAAGCTGCCGGTGGTCAAGCGCCCGGCGAAGATCGACTACCTGGGCGCCCTGGTCATCACCGGCGCCGTCAGCCTGCTGATGATCTGGATCACGCTGGCCGGCAAGAACTACGCCTGGCTGTCCTGGCAGACCGTGGCCATGGTCGGCGGCGGCCTGCTGCTGGGCGCCCTGGCGATCGTGGTCGAGCGCCGCGCCGCCGAGCCGATCATCCCGCCGGACCTCTTCAGGTACCGCACCGTCACCCTGGCCGCGATCGCCAGCGTGCTGGTCGGCGTCGGGATGTACGGCGCGACCACCTTCCTCAGCCAGTACTTCCAGCTGGCCCGGGCCAAGTCCCCGACCATGGCCGGCCTGATGACCCTGCCGATGATCATCGGCCTGGCGGTCTCCTCCGCCGTGGCCGGCCGGCTGATCACCAAGTACGGCAAGTGGAAGGCCTACCTGGTCTCGGGCACCGCGCTGCTGGCGATCGGCTTCGGCCTGCTCGGCACCGCCAGGGCCGACACCAACTACGGGCTGCTCTCGGTCTACATGGCGATCACCGGCGTCGGCCTCGGCCTGACCAGCCAGAACCTGGTGCTCGCGGTGCAGAACACGGTGCCCCGGCACGAGCTCGGCGCGGCCAGCTCCGTGGTCACCTTCTTCCGCACCATGGGCGGCGCGATGGGTGTCTCCGCGCTCGGCGCGCTGCTGAGCACCAAGGTCGGCGACTACCTGGCGGCGAACCTGGCCGCGGCGCACATCCCGGCCGGCCACGGGGCGGCCGGCGGCGGCATCCCGGACCTGGCCAAGCTGCCGGCCCCGATCGTCCCGCTGGTGACGGACGCCTTCGGCCACGGCATCGGCACCGTCTTCCTGTGGGCCGCCCCGTTCGCGGCGCTGTCCTTCGTCACCGTGCTGTTCATCCGGGAGACCGCGCTGAAGACCACCCAGGAGAACTGACCGGCGAGCGGGGATACGCGAGAACGGGCCGGGGAGTGTTCGACACTCCCCGGCCCGTTCGGCGTTCCGGAAGGACTACGGCGCGGCGATCAGCACCAGTCCGTAGAGCACGGCCGCCGCGCAGACGGCGAAGCAGGCGTACGCGCCGGCCAGCAGGGCGGGCTGGGCGCCGCCGGAGGCCTGGCCGCCCTCGCGGGCGCCCAGCGTGGCCTCACGGCGGGACAGCGCCAGGATGCCGAGGGCGAAGACGGCGACCACGGCGACGGTGACGCCGAAGCTGATGCCGGCGGTCTGGGCCAGGGCGGTCCACTTGATGTGCATGGTGGGTGCTCCTCAGCTCGCGGCGCTCAGGCCGCGACCGTGGTCGAGGCGGGGGTGGGGGCGGCGTTCGCCGAGGTGGCGGCGACCTCGACCGGGGTGACCTCGGCGATGTCGTTGACGTTGTCCGCGCTGACCGGCTGGCGGCGGGAGATCATCCACATCGCGCCCGAACCGGCCACCAGCGCGGCGCCGACCAGGGCGACGCCCCAGGTGCCCTGCCGGGCCAGCGCGGCCGCGCCGCCGGAGACCAGGGCCGCGGCCGGCAGGGTCAGGCCCCAGGTGTAGACCATGCGGCGGACCAGGCTCCAGCGCAGCTCCGGCTTCGGGCCGCCGAGGCCGGCGCCCATGATGCCGCCGGTGCAGACCTGGGTGGTGGAGAGGCCGAAGCCCATGTGCGAGGACGTCAGGATGACGGTCGAGACGGCCGACTCCGAGGCGAAGCCCTGCAGCGGCTTGATGTCGGCGAGGCCCTTGCCCATCGAGCGGATGATCCGCCAGCCGCCCATGTAGGTGCCGAGCGCGATGGCGGCGCCGGCCGAGACGATCACCCAGGTGGGGGGCAGCGCGCCGTGCGGCAGGGCGCCGACCGAGACCAGGGTCAGGGTGATGATGCCCATCGTCTTCTGGGCGTCGTTGGTGCCGTGCGCGAGCGAGATCAGCGAGGAGGAGAAGACCTGGCCGGTCTTGAAGCCCTTGTCGGTGGCCGCGGCGTTGCCCTTGCGGGTGATCGCGTACGCCAGCTTGGTGGCGCCCCAGGAAGCGAGACCGGCGACGAAGGGGGAGGCGACCGCCGGGATGATGATCTTGGTGATCACGGTGTCGAAGTTGACGCCGTTCATGCCGACGCCGACGATCGTGGCGCCGATCAGGCCGCCGTACAGGGCGTGCGAGGAGCTGGACGGCAGGCCGCGCAGCCAGGTCAGCAGGTTCCAGAGGATCGCGCCGGCCAGGGCGGCGAAGATGATCTCGGGATGAACGCCGGCCTTCTCGTTGACGATGCCGCCGGAGATGGTGGTGGCGACCTTCACGGACAGGAACGCGCCCGCGAAGTTGAGCAGGGCCGCGATGGTGACCGCGACCTTCGGACGAAGGGCCCCGGTCGCGATCGCGGTGGCGGCCGCGTTGGCGGTGTCGTGGAACCCGTTGGTGAAGTCGAAGGCGAGCGCTGTGATGATCACAACGGCAACCAGGAACGAGATGTGTTCCATACCCAAACAATCGTCGTAGTTGTCGCACGGACGTTGGTGACGTCGCGACCGTAGGTCGGCTTGGTAAACGGAAGGTGAACTGAGCCGGGAATCGTGGTTCCGCTGGTGGCCTGATGATGTCCGGCAGCTTTCGGAAGGGTGACCTGGACCGCTCTGAGCTGGACCTTAGCGAAGAACGTCCCGGTTCGCCCCTGTTTGCTGAGAGCTGTCTCACAGATCAAATCGAGAATTAACCTCCGGGTCCGCGTGCGCCCTGTTTCCGGTGAGTAACCCGTGGGAGGATCGGCGGGATCCGGTTGGACCGGGGGCAGGGCAGGGGCAATCGGGCGGGGAGGATCACCCATGGGCGGGGCTGCACAGCGCACGGAGTCGACGGGCGTACGCCCCTGGGTGCGGGCGGCCCTGCGCTGCGGAGCCGTCCTCGCGGCCGCCGCGCTCGCCCTGCCGGCGGCCACCCAGGCCGCCTACGCCGCGCCCGATCCGGGAACGGGCGTCGCCGTGGCCCCGGGCGCGGACCCGCTGGCCGAGGCCAAGGCCACCCTCGGGCCGCTGCTCGACCAGCTGCACGGGCTCTACCAGAGCGCCGAGGCCGCGACCGAGCAGTACAACGTGTCGGTCGCCAAGGTGGCCGAGCAGCAGGCCGCGCTCACCGACCTCCAGGGAAAGCTGGACCGGCAGCAGAAGCAGGTCGACACCGGGACGGACATCGCCGCCCAGCTCGCCGCCGCCCAGTACCGCAACGGCGCCGCCTCCGCGTACGCCGAACTGCTGCTCTCCAAGGACCCGTACGAGGCGGTCACCATCGCCGAGCTGCTGGCGGCGGCCAGCCGCTCGCAGTCCGAGTTCCTGGACAAGCTGAAGGCCGACCGGGAGGCGCTCGACGGGCTGAAGAAGCAGACCGAGGAGGCGCTCAAGACCTCCCAGGCGCTGGTCGCCCAGCAGGACGCCGCCAAGGCCAAGGTCGCGGCCGACCTCGCCTCGGTCGAACAGCTGGTCGCCTCGCTGACGGGTGCGCAGCGCACCGAGCTGGAGCAGCTGGAGAAGGCCAAGGCCGACGAGGCCCAGCTCGCCTTCCTCGCCTCCGGCGCCCTCGGCAAGGGCGAGCGCACCCCCTCGCTGGCCGGGCGCGCGTCGGTGGCCTTCGCGCTGGCGCAGCTGGGGAAGCCGTACCTGTGGGGCGGCATCGGCCCGGACTCCTACGACTGCTCCGGCCTCACCTCGCAGGCCTGGCTGCACGCCGGCAAGCCGATCCCGCGCACCAGCCAGGAGCAGTGGGCGCAGCTGCCGCACGTCCCGCTGAACCAGCTGCGGCCGGGCGACCTGGTGATCTACTTCCAGGACGCCTCGCACGTCGCGATGTACATCGGCGGCGGGCTGATCGTCCAGGCCCCGCGGCCGGGGGCGTTCATCAAGGTCTCCCCGATCGGCTCGATGCCGATCCTCGGCGCCGTCCGGCCCGACCCGGACGGCGCGGCGGACGACGCCGGAGGCGTCTGGAAGGTGCCCGACCTGCCGAAGGGCTGGGACTCCGTCACCCCGATCGCGCCCAGCCCGGCCAACCAGGTCACGCCCGCGCCCGCACCGGGCGGCCCGGCGGCCCAGCAGCCGGCCACCCCGGGGACGCCGAGCGGGACGCCCTCCGGCACCGGCACCCCGTCGGGCCCGGGCACGCCCACCGGCTCCGGCACCCCGAGCGACCCGGGCACGCCGTCCGGCAGCGGTACCCCGACCCAGACCCCGACGGGCACGCCGACGCAGACGCCCACGGGCACCCCGACCGGTACGCCGACCCAAACGCCCACCGGGACCCCGACCGGCACCCCCACCCAGACCCCGACGGGCCCGGGCTCCCCGAGCACCACCGGCTCGGCCGGCGCCTCGGCCCCCGGCAGCGCCACGGCGACCCTGCCGCTGGGCGGTCTGCTGCACTGACGCGGTACCACGGAGGCCGCCCCACGTCCGGTGACGTGGGGCGGCCTCCGTGTCGTCGCTACTCGGCCGCGCCCGAGTCGGGCTCGAAGCGGATGACGACGGCCTTGGAGGTGGGGGTGTTGCTGATGTCGGCGGTGGAGTCCAGCGGGACCAGCACGTTGGTCTCGGGGTAGTAGGCGGCGGCGCCGGCCCGGGCCACCGGGTAGTGGACCACGCGGAAGTGGGGGGCGCGGCGTTCGGTGCCGTCGGTCCACTCGCTGACCAGGTCGACGTACCGGCCCTCGACCAGGCCGAGTTCGGCGGCGTCGGCGGGGTTCACCAGCACCACGCGGCGGCCGCCCTTGATGCCGCGGTAGCGGTCGTCGAGGCCGTAGACCGTGGTGTTGTACTGGTCGTGGGAGCGCAGGGTCTGCAGCAGCAGGCGGCCCGCCGGGATCTCGGGGGAGACCAGCGGGTTGACCGTGAAGTTGGCCTTGCCGGTCGCGGTGGGGAAGGTGCGGGAGTCGCGCGGGCCGTGCGGGAGGGTGAAGCCGCCGGGGCGGCGGACCTTCTCGTTGTAGTCCTCGAAGCCGGGCACGACCCGGGCGATCCGGGCGCGCAGGCTGTCGTAGTCGGACCCGAAGTCCTCCCACGGCACGGTGTCCTGCGGCCCGAGGACGGCCCGGGCGAGGCGGCAGATGATCGCGGTCTCGGAGAGCAGACCGGGGGCCGGCGGGCGCAGGCCGCCGCGGGAGGCGTGGACCTGGCCCATCGAGTCCTCGACGCTGACGAACTGGGCGCCGTGCGCGGTGACGTCCCGGTCGGTGCGGCCGAGGGTGGGCAGGATCAGGGCGCGGGCGCCGGTGACCACGTGCGAGCGGTTGAGCTTGGTGGAGACGTGGACGGTCAGCCGGCAGCGCCGTATCGCGGCCTCGGTGACCTCGGTGTCCGGGGTGGCCGCGACGAAGTTGCCGCCCATCGCGAAGAACACCCTGACCTTGCCGTCGCGCATCGCCCGGATGGTGTCCACCGAGTCGTAGCCGTGCTCACGCGGCGGCTCGAAGCCGAACTCCTTGCCCAGGGAGTCGAGGAAGGCCGTCGACGGCCGCTCGAAGATGCCCATCGTCCGGTCGCCCTGGACGTTGCTGTGCCCGCGCACCGGGCAGACCCCGGCGCCGGGGCGGCCGACGTTGCCGCGCAGCAGCAGGAAGTTGACCACCTCGCGGATGGTCGGTACGGCGTGCTTGTGCTGGGTGAGGCCCATCGCCCAGCAGACGATGACCTTCTTGGAGGCCAGCACCAGTCGGCCGAGCTCCTCGATCTGCTCCCAGGGCAGGCCGGTCGCGGCGAGGACGTCCGCCCGCTCGGTCGTGCACGCCTGCGCCTCGAACTCCTCGTAGCCGTGGCAGTGTTCGGCGACGAAGGCGCGGTCGACGCCGTCCTGCTCCAGGATGATCCGGTTGAGCGCGCGGAACAGCGCGAGGTCCCCGCCGGGGCGGATCTGCAGGAAGAGGTCGGTCAGCTTGGTGCCCTGGCCGACCAGGCCGCGCGCGTGCTGCGGGTTCTTGAACCGCTCCAGGCCCGCCTCCGGCAGCGGGTTCACGCTGACGACGGTGGCGCCGGCCCGCTTGGCGCGCTCCAGGGCGGAGAGCATCCGGGGGTGGTTGGTGCCCGGGTTCTGGCCGGCCACGATGATCAGGTCGGCCTGGTAGAGGTCCTTGAGGCTGACGCTGCCCTTGCCGACGCCGAGCGTCTCGGTGAGCGCCGAACCGGACGACTCGTGGCACATGTTGGAGCAGTCCGGCAGGTTGTTGGTGCCCAGGCGGCGGGCGAACAGCTGGTAGGCGAAGGCGGCTTCGTTGCTGGTGCGGCCGGAGGTGTAGAAGGCGGCGCCGTCCGGGGTGTCCAGGGCGCGCAGCTCCTCCGCGATCAGCGCGAAGGCGTCGTCCCAGGAGACCGGGGTGTAGTGGGTGGCGCCCTCGTCGAGCAGCATCGGCTGGGTGAGCCGGCCCTGCTGGCCGAGCCAGTAGCCGGAACGCTCGGCGAGCTCGGCGACCGGGTGGGCGGCGAAGAACTCGGCCCGGATCCGGCGCTCGGTGGCCTCCTCGGCGACGGCCTTGGCGCCGTTCTCGCAGAACTCGGCGGTGTGCGTCTTGTCCGGCTCGGGCCAGGCGCAGCCGGGGCAGTCGAAGCCGTCCGGCTGGTTGACCTTGAGCAGGGTGGCGAGGGTGCGGCGGGCACCCATCTGCTCGGCGGCCATCCGCAGGCTGTGGCCGACGGCGGGCAGGCCGGCGGCCGCGTGCTGGGGTGCGGACACCTCGGGGGCGTCCTGCACCGGGTCGCTCTGCGGGGCCTGCTTGGCCATGACTGCGCTCCTGGGTTCTGCTGGGAGGAACCGCCGCACCGTCGCGGGGCTCACGGCCGCCCATCCTTCCACCTGCGCCGTGGCAAGGGGAGGGCCGTCGGTAGAGTCTGGGCGTCATCACGGGAGGGGAGGGGCGCGTGCGAGTCGGTGACGTCCTCGACGGCCGGTACGAGCTGACGGAGAAGCTCGGGCAGGGCGGTTTCGGGGTGGTGTGGCGGGCCCAGGACAGCCGGATGCGGCGGCCGGTGGCGGTCAAGGTCATCGGGCACCACGGCGACAACCAGGCGAAGGCCGCGCTGCGGTTCGTCCGGGAGGCCTGCGCGGCCGGCAACCTCTCGCACCCGCACATCGTCACGGTGCACGACCTCGGGCAGTGCGAGCTCGGCGGCCAGGAGGTCACCTTCCTGGTGATGGAGCTGCTCACCGGCCGCACCCTGACCGAGGTGCTGCGGTCGGGGGTGCCCGAGCCGGCGCTCAGCCTGCGCTGGGGGCAGCAGATCAGCGGTGCGCTGGCGGCGGCGCACGACGCCGGCATGGTGCACCGGGACATCAAGCCGGACAACGTCATGATCACCGACGCCGGGCACCTGAAGGTGCTGGACTTCGGGATCGCCCAGCTGGACACGGGGGCGGGCGGACTGACCACCACCGGGACGATCGTCGGCAGCCCGGCGTACATGGCGCCCGAGCGGTGGACCGGCGGCCGGGTGGACGGGCGGGCCGACCTCTACGCGCTGGGCTGCGTGCTGGTCGAACTCTTCACCGGGGCACGGCCGTTCGGCGGGGACTCGACGCCGGTGCTGATGTACCAGCACCTCAACGAGGTGCCGGCACCGCTGGACCCGGCGCAGTTCGGGCTGCCGCCGCAGGTGGCCGGGCTGGTCGCGGAGCTGCTGGCGAAGGACCCGGCGGACCGGCCGGCCGACGCCCGTACGGTCGAGCGGCGGTTGGCGGAGCTGGCGGGGTGGCAGGGCGGCGGCGCGGGGGCCGTCGCGGCGGTGCCGACGGTGGTGGAGCGGTCCACCCCGGCTCCGGCTCCGGCTCCGGCTCCGGATCCGGTGCCGACGCCGGTTCCGGTGGGCCCGGTGGTGCCGCCCGCGCCGACCGCGCCCCCGCCCGTACCGCCGGTCGCGCCACCCGTGCCGCCGGCGGCCCCGCCCGCGCCGCCGCCCGCGTCGGCGGTGCTGTCCCCGCTCACCACCCCGCCGGTGGTCGCCGCCCCGCCGACCGCGGAGGCCGTACGGGCCGGGCTGCGCGAGCGCCGCTCGGCCGCCTACCGGGCGGCGACGGCGGGCGAGTCGGCGATCCAGCTGCAGGCGATCGCCCAGGAGTGCGTCACCGCGCTCGGCGCGACCGACCGGGACACGCTGGGCACCTGGCGGGACTTCACCTGGTACCTCAGCCGGGCCGGGGACCTGGACGGCGCGATCCGGCTGCTGTCCACCGTCGTGGCGGACATGGCCTCGGCGCTCGGCCCGGCCGATCCGGACACCCTGGGCGCCCGCTACCACCTGGCGTGGTGCATCGGCGAGAGCGGCTCGACCGTCACCGCGATCCGGCTGCTGCACGAGCTGCTGCCGGACCTGACTGCGGCCTGGGGCCCGCAGGACAGCCGGGTGCTGAAGGCCCGGCACGACCTCGCCGTC
This sequence comes from Kitasatospora sp. NPDC058190, assembly GCF_042883685.1. Classification (NCBI taxonomy): domain Bacteria; kingdom Bacillati; phylum Actinomycetota; class Actinomycetes; order Kitasatosporales; family Streptomycetaceae; genus Kitasatospora; species Kitasatospora sp. NPDC058190. The sequence goes on along the minus strand of NZ_JBHVVI010000013.1, from coordinate 111,341 downwards.
CACCAGGCCAACCGGGGTGACCTGCAGAGCGCCGTGGTCCAGCTGCACGCGCTGCTGCCCGACCTCGCCCGCAGCCTGGGCGAGCACCACCCGAGCACCGTCCAGGTCTGGCAGGACCTGGCCCGCTACCAGCAGCAGCTGGCCCAGACCGGCCGCAAGGGGCTCGGCGGTCCGAACCGCCGCAAGGCGCCGAGGATGAGCCAGATCGAGGCGCTGGTGCTGGTCCGGCGGCTGCGGGTGTGGGACTTCGCCACCGACCAGGAGGCCCGGGCCTGCATCGACGCGTTCGACCGGGGGATGGGCCTGAAGGGCCTCGTGGACCTGGTGTTCGAGGCCCCGGACCACGTCTCGGACGAGGACCTGGTGGAGGAGATGTTCGGGCCATGAGCCGTCAGCCCGCCATCGCCGGGGCCGGCAGGGCGGCCAGCGCGCGCAGCAGCGCCCGGGCGGCGGCGTCGTTCTGCCGGAAGGCCGGCGCGTTGGTGCGCGGGCGGGCGAAGGCGGCCGCCGAGCGCAGGCTGGTGTGCGGGCCGAGTGCGGTGCGGCGGGGGTGCGGGGCGCCGCCCAGGGCGGGGTCGAGCAGCCGGCTGTCGGCGGGGGCGATGGTGACCAGGCCGGAGCGGTGGGTGTACTCCTCGTCGCTGACCACCTCCTCCACCACCCGTCCGGCGCCGTGCAGTTGGCGCAGCACCGGGTCGAGGGTGCGGGCCAGCGCGTGCTTGGGCAGGTACCCCTCGACCAGCGCGGTGGCGGCCACGGTGTGGCCGGGCACGGTGGTGCCGGAGGCCCGCCAGGTGCCGGTGGCCTCGTCCCGTTCGACCCGCACGCCGGCGCCGAGGAAGCGCACCACCCCGGCCTCGGAGAGGGCGAGCAGCTGGCGCAGCCGGAAGCCGGGCGGGCCGGAGGCGAGGAAGCTGAAGTAGCCGAAGAACCACTCGTCCACCTCCTCGGCGACCGAACGGGCGGTGAGCCGACCGGCGGCGAGCACCCGGGGGAGCTGGCCGAACAGCGAGAGCAGGGCGAGGAAGGCGCCGAGGTCGGCGCTGTGAGCGGGGTCGCGGCGCCGGTCGGCGTCGGCGGTGACGTGGTCGCGCAGGTGGGTCTGGAGCTCCTCGGCGGAGCCGAGTTCGAGCCCGGCCAGCGGGTGGTCGAGCCGTTCGAAGTCGATCCGGTCGGTCGGGTCGGGGACGGCCTCGGCGACGAGGGCGGAGAGTTCGGGGGAGTGCCAGGCGTGCCGGTCGTACCGGGCGAGGAACTCGGGCCAGGGCAGGGCGGTGCGCTCGGGGTGGGCGTGGAACAGCTCGTGGTAGTGCCCGAAACCGACCTCCTTGGCCATCAACGGCCAGACGTCGCGCCTCAGTTCCAGCGGCCGGTCGGTGGCGAGCAGGGCGTCCACGGCGGCCGCGTCGAAGTACCGGGGGAGCGGGGCGGGCGGGCCCTGGAGCCGGTACTCGGTCTTGGAGTGGTACGGGACGCCGCGCCGGGAGCCGAGGTGGAGCACCGGTTCGCGGCCGGACGGGCGGTAGCGCAGCCCGGGCCCGTCGCCGTCGGGTTCGAAGCGGCCGCCGCGGCCCTCGGTGAGCAGTGCGATCAGGTCGACCGTGGCGAGGCCGAGGCCGCGCACCACCACCTGCTCGCCGGGGGCGATCCCGGCCAACTCGGCCTCGACGTCGGCGGAGTAGGCGGGCGGGAGGTGGAAGCGGCGGTGTCGGGCGGCGAACTCGGCGTCGGCGGCGTGGCGCGGGTGCGGGGCGGAGTCGAGGTGGCCGAGGGTGAGGGCGACGTGGTCGGCGGTGAGCGTCCGGTCGGTGAGGTGGACGGTCTGCGGGCCGTCGGCCGGGCCGTCGATCCGGTGGGCGGTGTCCTGGTGGACGGTGACGGTGATGTGCGGCGGCAGGTCGGCGACGGCGCGGCGGAACACCCAGTCCAGGTAGGCGCTCTGGGCGCGCCGGGTGGGGAAGTCGGTGGGCGCGAGGCCTTGCAGCTCGGCCCGTACGGACGGGTCGGCGACCTCCCGGTAGGGCGCGAACTCGTCCTGCCGCCGGGCCCATTCGGCCAGCGAGGGGCCGGGGCGGACCGGGCCGTCCACGGTGGCGCGTTCGTCGGTGAACATGGTGACGTCCTCGGCCATCGAGTTCATCCGCAGCAGCGGGGACTGGTCGTGGCGCCAGATCCGGCCCGCGCCGGGCGGGTGCGGGTCGACCAGGTGGATGTCCAACGGCCGCTCGGCGGGCAGGAGTTCGGCGGCGTTGGCGGCGATCCGCTCCAGCAGTCCGGTGCCGCGCGGTCCGGCGCCGACGATCACGAGCGCTGTCATGCCCGCACCACCTTGACGAGGGCCGCGCGGGCGCGCTGGAGCGGGGTGGGCGGCAGGCCGTCCCGGGTGGCTCCCTTGGCGAAGTGCCGTTCGACGTAGTACTGCCCGATGGAGAGCAGGGTGGTGACCACCAGGTACCAGATGGTGGCGACCATCAGCATCGGGATGACCCGGTAGGACTGCAGGTAGACCAGCTGCACCGAGTAGAGCAGGTCGGAGACGGCCAGCACGCTGACGATGCTGGTGCCCTTGAGCGCGCCGATCAGCATGTTCCCGGCGGTCGGCACGATCGAGCGCATCGCCTGCGGCACCACGATCCGGCGCAGCACCCGCCAGCGGCCCAGCCCGAGCGCGGCCGCCGCCTCCAGCTGGCCGCGGTCGACGGAGAGGATGCCGCCGCGGACCACCTCGGCGGCGTACGCGGTCTCCAGCAGGGTGAGGCCGATGACGGCGGTCAGGGTGGGGCCGATCAGGTTGACGGTCTTCACGGTGACGAACTCGGGGCCGAAGGGGATGCCGAGGCCGAGGGTCGGGTAGAGCGCGCCGATGTTGAAGAAGAACAGCAGCTGCACCAGTGGCGGGGTGGACCGGAAGATCCAGATGTAGCCCCAGCTGAGGGTGCGCAGCACCGGGTTGGCGGACATCCGCATCGTGGCGAGGACGGTGCCGAGGACGAAGCCGAGGGCGAGGGTGACGCCGGTCAGCCAGAGGGTCAGGGTGAGGCCGCTCAGCACGGACCGCGCGGTGAACCAGTCGGCGACCACGCTCCACTGGAAGGCCTTGTTGCGGATCACCGAGTTGACCGCCATCACGGCCAGCAGCAGCGCGACCGCGGCGGCGGCCCACTGGCCGGGCTTGCGGCGGGCGACGATCCGGGCCTCGGGCTCGGGGGCCGGCGGCGGGGCGGGGCTCTCGGAGCGGGCGGGAGCGGGCAGGACGTCCTGCGGGGTGGCCATGGCGGCGGCTCCTGGGCGGAGTGCGGGCGGGGAGGGGTACGGCGGTGGTCACGTACGCGGGTCTCTGGCGTCGGCCCGCGTCCCTCAACGCGGCCGGCGCACGGCACTGCACTCCGCGTCGATCGTACGCATGCGCGATCGACGGCTGTCAAGGGTGACCAAGGCGTGGTCGGGGTCGGTCGGAGTGTGTCGGAAAAGCGACAGGAGATCGCAACAGTGCGGCAATGATGGGTGGTTGACGTACCGCTCGGCCGACTGCTCAACTTGAGGCCATGTACGCCGAGCAGCCCCTGGTCACCCGCGACCACATCGACTTCGGTCGGGTGTGGTCCGCGGCGTGTCGCGGCTGACCCGGCAGCGGGCCGCCCGTCCGGCCTGATCTCCCGGCGGGGAGCCCTCCCTCGGTTCGCCCCGTCACGGGCCGGTAGTCGTCGTCGCCGACCGGCGACGCGTCAGGCCGTCGCCGCCGCCGACGACTTCGCACCGCACTCCGGCAGTTCCCCGCCTTCGCTCTTCACCGTCACCTGCCCGACGGCCGCCCCGCCGCGGCCGCCTCCGGCCTGCCCACCCGCAGTCCACCGCACTCCGCTCACCCGAAAGGTTCCGCCATGCCCGTCGAATTCCTCGGCATCGCCGCCACCGGCGACGGTTCGGAGACCGCCCCGCGCACCACCGCCGCCTTCGACCGCGACTACACCCTGCGGCTGGCCCGGGCGCACGAGGACCACGGCTGGGACCGGGTGCTCTTCGCGTACGGCTCCGGCTCCCCGGAGCCGGCCGCCGCCGCGGCCTTCCTCGCCTCGCACCTCGACCGGCTGCAGATCCTGCTCGCGCACCGGCCGAACGTCTCCTACCCGACCTTCGCCGCGAAGACCTTCGCGACCCTGGACCGGATCAGCGACGGCCGGCTGACCGTCCACTTCATCACCGGAGGAACCGACCACGAGCAGCAGCGCGAGGGCGACTTCCTCACCAAGGACCAGCGCTACGAGCGCACCCGCGAGTACATCGGCATCGTGAAGAAGGCGTGGACCAGCCGGGAGCCCTTCGACCACGAGGGCCCGCACTACCGCTTCAACGACTTCGTCTCCGACGTCTTCCCCGTGCAGCAGCCCCGCCCGGCGGTCTCCTTCGGCGGCTCCTCGGACGCGGCCTACGCGGCCGGCGGCGCCGAGGCGGACATCTACTGCCTCTGGGGCGAGCCGCTGGCCCGTACCGCCGAGCAGATCGAGCGGGTGAAGGAGGCGGCGAGGGCCGCCGGACGGACGGACGTGCCGCGGATCCAGGTGGCGTTCCGGCCGATCATCGCGCCGACCGAGGAGCTGGCCTGGGAGAAGGCGCACCGCACGGTGGCCGCGATCAGGGCCCGTCGGGAGAGCGGGCAGCTCGCTCCCCGCCGCCGTCCGGTCACGGACCAGCCCGAGACTGCGACACCGGAAAACGTCGGCTCCCAGCGCTTGATCGAGATCGCCGAGGCCGGCGAGCGCTACGACCGCGCGCTGTGGACCCCGACCGCCGCGGCCACCGGCGGCGCCGGCAACTCCAACGCGCTGGTCGGCACCCCGGAGACGGTCGCCCAGGCGCTGCTGGACTACTACGACCTGGGCGTGGACATCCTCTCCGCCCGCGGCTACGACCTGCTGGGCGACGCGATCGACTTCGGCCGCCACGTCATCCCGATCGTCCGCGAGGAGGTCGCCAAGCGGGACGCCGCCAAGGCCGAGGCGGCGGCGCGGGCCCGGCACGAGCGCGACCAGCTGATCGCGGTGCAGGCGTGAGCGACGGGCGCGGCAGCGGGTTCCGGCGGGTCACCCTGGACGACCCGCTGGTCGAGCCGCTGCTGCGCGAGCTCACCCACGAGTACGTCAGCCGCTACGGCCCCGACGCGCACCAGGAGATGTCCCGCTACCCGGGTGAGGCCTTCGCCGAGCCGCACGGCGTGCTGCTGCTCCTGCTGGAGGACGGCGAGCCGGTGGCCGGCGGCGCGTACAAGCGGTACGACGAGCACACCGCCGAGCTGAAGCGGATGTGGACCCACTCCGCGTACCGCCGCCGCGGCCTGGCCCGCCGGGTGCTGGCCGAGCTGGAGCGCACCGCGGCCGCCGCCGGGTACCGCCGGCTGTACCTCACCACCGGCCCGCGTCAGCCCGAGGCCAAGGGCCTCTACCTGGCCGCCGGCTACACCCCGCTGTTCGACGTCACCGCCGACCCGGTGACCATCGGCCCGCTCCCCTTCGAGAAGCCCCTGCCGGTCCTGCTCCCGACCCACTGAAAGGCCCCCCGTGAGAACCACCACCGCCTCCCGCCGCCTGCTCGCGGCCGCCGCCCTGCTGCCGCTCCTGGCGCTGGCCGCGTGCGGTTCGGACCCGAAGATCGCGGGCGGGGCGGGGGCGAGCGGGTCCGCCGCCGCCACCGAGGACGTCGTCTCCGGCCTGGCCAGGTCCGAGGCCGCCGCAGCCCTGCTGCCCGAGGAGGTGCGCTCCTCCGGTGTGCTGAAGTTCGGCTCCTCCTTCGGCGCCCCGCCCAGTGCCTTCTACGCCGACCAGGCCGGCAAGAAGCCGGTCGGGGTGGACGTGGACTTCACCGACGCGGTGGCCAAGCTGCTCGGCCTGACCGTGCGGCGCGAGGACGCCGCCTTCGAGACCATCCTGCCCGCCCTGGACAGCGGCAAGTTCGACGTCGGCACCGGCAACTTCGGGGTCACCACCGCCCGTCTGAAGACCATCGACTTCGTCACCTACATCGACGACGGCCAGGGCTTCGCGGTGAAGAAGGACAACACGGCGATCCAGCCGATCACCGACCTGGCCCAGCTCTGCGGGCTGACCATCGGCACCGGCGCCGGCACCACCTTCGAGACCACGCTCAACGGCAAGAAGGGAGTCTGCGCCGACGCCGGGAAGAAGCCGTACGAGGTCAAGGCGTTCAGCGAGGGCGGCGCGCTGCTGACCAGCCTCCAGCAGGGCCGGGTGGACGTCGAGATGTCCACCATCAACGGCCTGCGCCACCAGGCCGCGCAGGAGGCCGCCGGGACCCGCTTCCTCAACGAGTTCCACCGGCTGGACGTCGGCTTCGCCTTCAAGAAGGGCTCCAAGCTCACCCCGGCCTTCCAGGCGGCGGTCAACCAGCTGATCAAGGACGGGACGTACCAGCGGATCCTCGAGAAGTGGGGGCTCGCCGACTCGGCCATCCCGCAGTCGCAGATCAGCCCGCCCGAACACCCCTGACCTCAGGGCCCGTCGAAGGGAGTCCCCCGATGACCGTCAGCACCGAAGCGGCACCGGCCCCGCCGAGACCCACCGCCGGGCCCGGCCTCGACCCCGGCGAGCTGGACGGCCTGCGGACCGTCCCCGCCCGGCACCCCTGGCGCTGGGCGACCGGGATCGCCGCCCTCGTCCTGCTGGCCCAGTTCGCCCACGGCCTGGCCACCAACCCCGCCTGGGACTGGGCCACCTTCCGGCTCTACTTCACCGCCGACACCATCCTCCAGGCGATCGGCCGCACCCTCGAACTCACCGCCTACGGCACCGTGCTGGGCTTCGCGCTCGGCGCCGTGGTGGCCGCGATGCGACTCTCCCGCAGCGCGATCCTCCGGACCGTCGCCTGGGCCTACGTCTGGGTCTTCCGCTCGATCCCGCTGATCGTCCAGCTGGTGTTCTGGTTCAACCTCTCCTACCTCTACAAGCGGTTCGGCTTCGGCATCCCGTTCGGTCCGACCTTCGGCGAGTTCGAGACGGTCGGCGTGCTCGGCGCGCTGGGCGCCGCGGTGCTCGGACTCGGGCTGCACCAGGCCGCGTTCGCCGCCGAGATCATCCGCGGCGGCGTCGTCGCGGTGGACGCCGGCCAGCGCGAGGCCGCCGCCGCGCTCGGCATCCCGCGCTGGCGGCAGGGCTGGCGGATCGTGCTGCCGCAGGCCATGCGCGGCATCCTGCCGGCCGCGGCCAACGAGGTGGTCTCGCTGCTCAAGGGCACCTCGGTGGTCTACGTGATGGCGATCGGCGAGCTGTTCTACCAGACCCAGGTCATCTACGGCCGGACCGGCCGGGTGGTGCCGCTGCTGATGGTCGCCACCGTCTGGTACGTGGTGCTGACCACCGTGCTGTCGATCGGCCAGTACTACGTCGAGCGCTACTTCTCCCGGGGTGCCCGGCGCACCCCGCCGCCCACCCCGCTGCAGCGCCTGCGGGCCTTCGCGCGGAGCCTGCCCGCCCGTACCTCCGGAGGACGTCCATGACCACGCTCACCGAGCCGCCGACCGCCCCGATGGTGCAGGTCCGCGGCCTGCACAAGAGCTTCGGCCCGCTGGAGGTCCTGCGCGGGGTCGACCTGGACGTCCCGGCCGGCTCGGTCACCGTGGTGCTCGGCCCGTCCGGCTCCGGCAAGTCCACCCTGCTGCGGGCGATCAACCACCTGGAGAAGCTCGAGCGCGGCTACGTCGCGATCGACGGCGAGCTGATCGGCTACCGGCGCTCCGGCGACCGGCTGTACGAGCTCAAGGAGCGCGAGGTGCTGCGCCAGCGCACCGGCATCGGCTTCGTGTTCCAGAACTTCAACCTCTTCCCGCACCTGACCGTGCTGGAGAACCTGGTCGAGGCGCCGATCGCCGCGCTGGGCCGCCCCCGCGCCGAGGCCAGGTCCGCGGCGCTGGTGCTGCTGGAGCGGGTCGGGCTGGCCGACAAGGCCGCCGCGTACCCCCGGCAGCTGTCCGGCGGGCAGCAGCAGCGCGTCGCCATCGCCCGGGCGCTGGCCCTGGAGCCCAAGGTGCTGCTGTTCGACGAGCCCACGTCGGCGCTCGACCCGGAGCTGGTCGGCGAGGTGCTCGACGTCATCAAGGACCTCGCCCGCAGCGGCACCACGATGATCGTGGTCACCCATGAGATCGGCTTCGCCCGCGAGGTCGCCGACACCGTCGTCTTCATGGACGGCGGCGTGGTGGTCGAGCAGGGCCCGCCCGCCGAGGTCCTGGACCGCCCGCGGCACGAGCGCACCCGGGCCTTCCTGGCCAAGGTGCTGTGAACCCGGTAGATCCCCCGAACCCCCTTTCACCGAGCAGGAGTTCCGCCATGTCCCTACCCCGTCGCGCCCTCGTGACCGCCGCCGCGCTCGCCGCCGCCCTCACCCTGGCCGGCTGCGGCAGCGGGGCCACGGGCGCCGCGGCGGACCTCGCCCCGGCCAAGGGCAGCACCGCGCCGAACGGCACCGTGGTGAACCTGTCGGCCAAGCAGGACCGGGTGACCAGCGCCAAGGTCGACGCGATCGCGGCGCTGGTGCCGGAGGAGATCAGAAAGCGGGGCACCCTGAAGGTCGTCGACTCCATCGGCACCACCCCGCCGCTGGACTTCTACGCCGACGACGACAAGACGATCATCGGCGTCGAGCCGGACATCGCCTCGCTGATCGGCGACGTGCTCGGCCTCAAGGTCGAGTTCAACCCGGTCTCCTGGGAGAACATCTTCGTCGGCCTGGACAGCGGCAAGTACGACGTCGGCCTGTCCAACATCACCGTCACCGAGGAGCGCAAGGAGAAGTACGACTTCGCCACCTACCGGCTGGACGTGCTCGGCTTCGAGGCGAAGAAGGGCAGCGGCCTCAAGGTCGCCGGCGCCAAGGACCTGGCCGGCCGCACGGTCGGCGTCGCCACCGGCACCAACCAGGAGAAGCTGCTGCTCTCCTGGAGCGAGGAGAACGTCCGGGCCGGCCTCAAGCCGATCGACATCAAGTACTTCTCCGGCACCGAGTACTACCTCGCGCTCTCCTCCGGCCGGATCGACGTCTACACCGGACCCAACCCCAGCCTGGCCTTCCACGCCGTGCAGACCGGCCAGACCGAGGTGGTCGGCACCTACTCGGGCGGCGGCGCGGACGTCCTCGGCAAGATCGCGGCGACCACCCACAAGGACAACGGCCTGGTCAAGGCGCTGAACGGGGCGATCAACGAGGTGATCAGGAACGGCACGTACGGGCAGGTGCTCAAGCGCTGGGGCCTGGACGGCGAGGCGGTGCAGACCTCCGAGATCGACCCGGTCGGCCTGCCCAAGCCCAAGCCCTGAGGGCTTGCCCGTTCACCTGTTCGTCCCCGCCCGCCGCTATGGTGACCCATCCGACGGCGAACGACGTACGGGCGCGGTCGAGTTGGGGGAGGGCATGCACAAGGGCGAGGTGCTCGACGGTCGCTTCCGCTTGGACGAGCTCCTGGGCAGGGGCGGCTTCGGCGTGGTCTGGCGGGCGACCGACACGTGGCTGGAGCGGGAGGTCGCGGTCAAGCTGCTGCTGGCCGAGCACGCCGCCGACCGGGAGGCCGTCGGGCGCTTCGTCCGCGAGGCCAAGGTGGCCGGCGGCCTCTCCAACCCGCACATCGTCACGGTGCACGACTACGGCCGGGTCGCCGACGGTGACGGGGAGACCCACTACCTGGTGATGGAGGTGGTCCGGGGCCGGCCGCTGTCCGCGATCCTCAAGGACGGCCCGCCCGACCACGGGCGCGCGCTGGCCTGGATGGGGCAGGTCTGCGAGGCGCTCGACGCGGCGCACCGCAGCGGCGTCATCCACCGGGACATCAAGCCCGAGAACGTCATGATCGCGGACGGCGGGGACCGGGCGAAGGTACTGGACTTCGGCATCGCCCGGCTGCTCACCCAGTCCACCGGGCTCACCTCCACCGGCAGCGTGGTCGGCACCGTCCCGTACCTGGCGCCCGAGTGCTGGTCCGGCGGCACCGTGGACGGCCGCGCCGACCTCTACGCGTTCGGCGTGATGCTGTACGAGGTCAGTACCGGCCGACGGCCCTTCCACGCCGACTCCCCGTACGAGTACATGCACAAGCACATGGCGGTGACCCCGCCGCGGATCCGCAGCCACGACCCGGCGCTGGCCGACCTGGTCGCCCAGCTGCTCGCCAAGCGGCCCGCCGACCGGCCGGCCGACGCCGCCGAGGTGCTGGAGCGGCTGCGCCGGATCCGGCCCGGGATGCTGCGGCCGGACGACCCCAGCCCGGAGCAGCTGCGCCGCCGCGCCGACCAGGCCTGGCAGCGCGGTGCCGACGGCAGGGCGGCGGAGGCCGTGGAGATGCTGCTGAAGCTCGTCCCCGACTTCGCCCGGATCTGCGGCCAGGCCGACCCCCGCACCCTGCGCACCTGCCACGACCTGGCCCTCTGGCTGGCCCGGGACGGCAGCCGGGGCGCCGCCGTCGAACTGCTGGAGGCGCTGACGCTGGAGCCGGGCGCCGCCCCGGAGGCCCGGGCCGACCTGCGGCGCGACCTCGCGCACTGGCAGCGGGAGGCCGCCCGGCTCGGCCCGGGCGAGCGGAGGAACCTAGACCTGGGGGTGCTGCTCGGCGGCGGCGCGCAGGGCCGCTGAGGCGTCGACGGCGATCGGGTCGCCGTGCCCGAAGACCACCGTCTCCACCGGCAGGGCGGCCAGCCGGTGGAAGGAGGCGAGGGCCTGCGCCGGGTCGGTGTTGAACACCCCCGGCCGGGTCTGGCCCTGGACGTTGGACACGGTGTCCCCGGTGAACAGCACCCCGGGCCCGGGCAGGTGCAGCGCGATGCTGCCGTCGGTGTGCCCGGGCACGTGCACGACCACCGCGCCGCCGCCGACGTCCAGCACGTCCCCGTCCTCGACCTCGCGGTGCACCGGGCAGGGCTCGGCGGGCGGGATCGGCGGCAGGCCGTCCCACAGCTGCTGCTCGAAGGCGTTCAGCACGGGCGGCGCCGCCGGCTGCTCGCGGCGGACGACCGGCGCCTCCAGCGGGTGCGCCACCACCTCGGCGCTCCAGCGGCGGGCCAGCTCGGCGGCCGAGCCGGTGTGGTCCTCGTGGTGGTGGGTGAGCACGATCCGGCGCAGTGCGGCCGGATCCAGCCCGATGGCGCGGATGCCCTTCTCGATCCCGTCCGCCGACCCGGCGATGCCGGTGTCGACCAGGGTCAGTCCGTGGTCGTCCCGCCACAGGTAGGCGGTGCCGAACTCCAGGGTGATCATGTGCAACTCGTCGCGTACCCGGGTGATCTCCATGCCCGCATCCTGCGCCCGCGGGCGCCGTCGCACGCCCGCGTTCGCTCTGGGCCTGTCCCCGGCGTCGGCGCTCCCGCTCCCGGAGGATCCGGGTGTCAACCGTACGGGTCGCCGATTCGGGCCCCCGGGCTCCTCTGGGATTTGATGGGAATTCGCCCATCGGGACGGTCTGGTCCGCCGCCCCGGGCCGTTGATATACCTCGTTGCCGGACTCGGGAGCGGTGTCCGCGCCGCCCCGGTGAGCTGCGACGAAAGGCTGGTGACGGATCGATGAAGCTCCTCCGCGTCGGACCCCCGGGCGCCGAGCGCCCGGTCGTGCTGGGCGAGGACGGCACCGCGTACGACCTCTCCGGGCGGGCCCGCGACCTCGACGGGGCCTTCCTGTCCGGGCTGGACACCGCCGAGCTGGCCCGGGACGTGGCCGCCGGCCTGCTGCCGGTGGTGGACCTGGACGGCCTGCGGGTGGGCGCGCCGGTGGCCCGGCCCGGCAAGGTGGTCGGCATCGGGCTCAACTACCGCGACCACGCGGCGGAGGCCGGGGCCGCGATCCCGGCCGAGCCGGTGATCTTCCTCAAGCCGAGCTCCACCGTGGTCGGCCCGTACGACGAGGTGCTGGTGCCGCGCGGCGGCGAGAAGACCGACTACGAGGCCGAGCTGGCGATCGTGATCGGCCGCACCGCCCGCTACCTGGACTCGCACGCCGAGGCCGCCGGGGTGATCGCCGGCTACACGATCGCCAACGACGTCACCGAGCGGGCCTTCCAGTTCGAGCGCGGCGGCCAGTGGGACAAGGGCAAGTCGGCGGAGACCTTCACCCCGCTCGGGCCCTGGCTGGTCACCGCCGACGAGGTGGCCGACCCGCAGGCCCTGGAGCTGCGGCTCTGGGTCAACGGCGAGCGGCGCCAGCACGGCAACACCGCCGAGATGATCTTCCCGGTGCTCGAACTCGTCCGTTACGCGAGCCAGTTCATGGTGCTGGAGCCCGGCGACGTGATCGTCACCGGCACCCCGGCCGGGGTCACCCTGGGCCGCCCGGGCACGCCGTTCCTCGCCCCGGGCGACGTGGTCGAGATCGAGATCGACGGCCTCGGCCGCCAGCGCCAGGTGCTCGGCAAGGCCTGAGGCCTGTCCGGCCCCGGGCGCACCCGACCCTTGGCACGGGGGTCGGGAGCCCAGCCCGGGTCACTGCCCGCCCAGCACCGCGCGCAGCCGCCCGGCCCGGTCCGTCCGCGGACCGTCCAGCGCGAGCAGCCCCGCCAGCACCTCCGCCGTCTGCGGGTCGTGCAGCGCCGTCGCCGCCGCCATCGCCGTGAACTGGTCCACCAGCCAGTCGCGCAGCTCCACCACCGGCAGCGCGCGCCCCTCGTCCAGCCAGCTCAGCGACGCGCCCTCGACCACCGCGATCCACGAGCGCACCAGCAGGGTCAGCCGCGGCCCGGGCTCCCGCACCCCCAGGTGCCGTACCGTCCGCTTGAGCGCCACCCGCCGGACGTCGTCCACGATCGCCGAGGTGCGGGCCGTCTCCACCACCGAACCGCCGCGCAGCAGCGCCGAGTAGCCGGCCTCGTGCTCGGCCACGAAGTCGAAGTAGCCGTCCAGCACGGCCGCCAGCTGCTCGGACGGCGTCCCGCTCGGCGGGACGGTGAACCGGCTGGTCAGCTCGTCCGCGGCGGTGCGCAGCGCGGCCTCGTACAGCTGCTGCTTGCCGCCCGCGAAGTAGCGGTAGACCAGCGGCCGGGAGGCCCCGGCGGCCTCGGCGACGTCGTCCAGGCCCACCTCCTCGGGCGGCCGGGAGGCGAACAGCTCCAGGGCGACCGCGATCAGCTGCTCGCGCCGCTGTTCGACCGGCAGCCGCCGGTAGCCGGTGCGGCGCGGGCGCGGGCCGGGTTCGGCCGGGGTGGGGGCCGGGCCGGCTGCCGTGGTGGGGCGGGCTTCCATGGCCGCCAGCGTAATGGGCGTCGGACGGATCGGGACCTGTCGGGCACAGATCTTTCCGAACGGGCGTTTGCGATGCCCACCGTCCGTCAAATCCCGGGCCGGTGCAGGTCAACCGGTCCGCGGCAGGGGCTTGCAATCGGCCCCGGCAACGCGATGATGTCCGAATGGCTGAAGAACTGATCGCCTCCGACGGCGACACCCCGCGCCGCATCGCCGACGACTACGTCCGCGCCCTGGCCGACCTCGACCCGCTGACCGCGGTGTACCTGGGCCTCGACCCCGAGGACGACCGGCTGCCCGACCTCTCCCCGGCCGGCACCGAGGCGATCGCCGACCTCGGCCGCCGCACCCTGGCCCGGCTGGACGAGGCCGAGCGCGCCGGCGCCGCCGAGGACGAGGCCGAGCGCCGCTGCGCCCGACTGCTGCGCGAGCGGTTGAGCGCCGAACTCGCCGTCCACGACGCGGGCGAGAACTTCCGCGCGGTGCGCAACCTGGGGTCCCCGGTGCACAACACCCGGGAGGCCTTCACCCTGATGCCCACCGGTACCGAGGCCGAGTGGCGGGTGGTCGGCCGTCGGCTGGCCCGCCTCCCGCTGGCGCTGGAGCAGTACCGGCAGACCCTGGCCGAGGGTGTCGAGCGCGGCCTGCTCTCCGGGCCCCGCCAGGTGGCGACGGTGATCGGGCAGTTCGGCGAGTGGCTGGACGGAGAGGTGCCGGCAGGAGGGGCGCCGCGAAGCGGCTCGGACAAGGGTGGTGGTGGGCGAGGGGCGGGCTGGTTCGGGCAGTTCGTCCAGGACGCGCCCCAGGCCGTGCACGCCGAGCTGTCCGCCCACGCGGTGGCCGCCGCCGAGGCGCTGGCCGCGCTGCGCGACTGGATGCGCGACGTGTACGCCCCGGCCGCCGCCGACACCCCGGACCCGGTCGGCCGCGAGCGCTACGCCCGTTGGGTGCGCTACTGGACCGGCGCCGACCTGGACCTGGACGAGGCCTACGCCTGGGCCTGGGGCGAGTTCCACGACCTGTACGCGCAGATGACGGTCGAGGCCGGGAAGGTCCGTCCGGGCGCCGACCCGATGACGGCGATGAAGTGGCTGGAGGCGGACGGCCCGGCCATCGAGGGTGCCGAGCCGACCCGGGAGTTCCTGCAGGGCCTGATGGACCAGGCGGTCCGGGACCTCCAGGGCACCCACTTCGACCTGGCCGAGCCGGTCACCCGGGTCGAGTCGCGGATCGCCCCGGCCGGCAGCGCCGCCGCGCCGTACTACACCGCGCCCTCGCTGGACTTCAGCCGCCCCGGGCGGACCTGGCTGCCGCTGCTCGGCAGGGATCGCTTCCCGGTCTGGGACCTGGTCTCCACCTGGTACCACGAGGGCGTCCCGGGTCACCACCTGCAGCTCGCGCAGTGGAACTACGTCGCCGACCGGCTCTCCACCTACCAGGTGAGCCTCGGCGGGGTCAGCGCCAACCTGGAGGGCTGGGCGCTGTACGCCGAGCGCCTGATGGACGAGCTCGGCTACCTCACCGACCCGGGCCACCGCCTCGGCTACCTCAACGCCCAGATGATGCGGGCGCTGCGGGTCATCATCGACATCGGCATGCACCTCGGCCTGGACTTCCCGGCGGACTCCCCGTACAAGCCGGGCGAGCCGGTGAGCCCGGAGCACGCCCGTGAGTTCTTCGGGCTGTACTGCGGCCTGTCCGCCGACTTCCTGGACAGCGAGCTGGTCCGCTACCTGGGCCTGCCCGGTCAGGCGATCGGCTACAAGCTCGGCGAGCGCGCCTGGCTGCGCGGCCGGGCGGCGGCGAAGGCGGCGCACGAGGCGCGGGGCGAGGAGTTCGACCTCAAGGCCTGGCACATGGCGGCGCTCTCGCAGGGCTCGCTGGGCCTGGACGACCTGGTTGCGGAGCTGTCGGCGCTGTAGGAGCCGTACGGAGCCGTACGGAGCCGTGCGGAGCCGTGCGGAGCCGTACGGAGCCGTAGGGAGCGGGGTCCCGGGACTCGGTCGCGTGTCCCGGGACCCCGGTCCGGACCGGTACGACCGACGGCGATCCGATTGAAAGCTTGCAGCAAGGCCTTGCAGTCAACCTCCGGCGCCTGCTTGACTCCTGGCGACCGTCCAGGGGACCAAGGAGGCGCCGCCATGCTGCCCGACACCACGCCGGCCGAGTTCGACCTGCTCGTCGTCGGCGGCGCCGGAGTGGACACCATCGTCCGGGTCGAACGGCTGGAGATCCCGCCCGGCGACTCCCGGTTCGTCGAGCCGGTGCGCGACTACGTCGGCCACACCGGCAACGGCGTCGCCCTCGGCGCCCACCGGCTCGGCCTGCGCACCGCCTTCCTGGACTTCCTCGGCGACGACCCGCAGGGCGACCTGGTCCGCGCCCACTACCGGCGCCACGGCCTGCACTTCGCGCACCTGGTGAGCCCGCACGGCACCCCGCGCGGAGTCAACCTGGTGGACGCGGCCGGCCGCCGGTTCTCCTTCTTCGACGGCCGCCACCCCGCCGACCTGCGGCTGCCGCGCGAGTTCCACCTCCCGTACGCCGAGCGCAGCCGGCACGTCCACCTCTCGATCACCGGCGTCAACCGGGACATGTACGGCGACCTCCACCGGCTCGGCCGCACCACCTCCACCGACCTGCACGACTGGGACGGCGCCGACCCGCACCACCGCGACTACGCCCTCAACTCCGACCTGGTGTTCCTCTCGGTGGCCGGCTGCCGCGGCCGGTACGAGGAGGTGATGCGCGCGATCCTCGCCGAGGGCCGGGCCACCGTGGTCACCGCCACCGCGGGCGCCGAGGGCTGCCACCTGCTCACCCGCGAGGACGGCGTCCTGCGCCACCTGCCCGCCGTCGACCCGGGCCGCCCGGTGGTCGACACCAACGGCGCCGGGGACGCCTTCGTCACCGGCTTCCTGTACGCCTGGTTCCGCGGCCACCCGCCGCTGGACTGCGCCCGGGCCGGCTCGGCGGCCGGCGCCTTCGCCTGCACCACCGCCGGTACGCACACCGACTTCATCGCCGCGGCCGAACTCGATACCCTGCTGCTCCGGTGACCGATTTCTCATCGACCTCCAAGCCCGCGGTAACGACCTTTCCAGGCTGAGACGTCATAGTCGTTGAGCGCACGCCGCCACCGACTACGGCAGGAGAGACGGACATGGGTCAGCACCGCCGCAAGAGGTCGCGCCGCCACCGTCTGCTCGCCCCCTCGTTGTTCGCCGGGCTGTCCGCCGTGGTGGTGGCCGCGGTGGTGACCGGGGCGCACGGGCTGAACCTGTCGGACGCGACGGCCGCCGGGAAGGCGGCCCGCAGTGTCCGGGCCGCCCCGCCGATGCCGACCGCCAGCCCGAGCGCCACCGCGGGCGATCCCGCCCCGCCCGCCCAGGCCTCGGCCAGCACGCCGAGCGACAGCCCGACCCCCAGCGCCGCGCCGAACCCCACCGACAGCCCCGCCGCCGCCCCGACGGCCACCCCGACGGCCACCCCCGACACCCACGGCGCCGCCCTCGGCACCACCGCCGCCGCCCCCGCCGACGACAAGGAGGCCGCCACCGTGGGCGCGCTGTTCAGCGGCTCGGTGGGGGCCGGCAACCACTTCTGCACCGCCAGCGTGCTGCACAGCGCGACCGGCAACCTGCTGCTGACCGCCGCGCACTGCATCACCAGCACCGACGGCGTGGTCTTCGCCCCCGGCTACCGTGACGGCTCCGCCCCGTACGGCACCTGGCAGGTGACCGCGGTCCACACCGCCAGCGGCTGGTCCCAGAAGGGCGACGTGGACGAGGACTTCGCGATCCTGGAGACCGCCCCCAGCAACGGCCGCAAGGTCGAGGACGTGGTCGGCGGCAACCGCCTGGGCTCCGGCGAGCCGTTCGGCGCCACCGTCCACCTCTACGGCTACCCGGCCGACGCCGAGACGCCGAGCCTGTGCACCAACACGACCGCCCAGCAGAGCGCCTACCAGCGCGTCATCCAGTGCCCGTCCTACCCGGCCGGCACCAGCGGCGGCCCGTGGATCGACGCTGCCACCGGTGACGTGGTCGGTGCCATCGGCGGATACCAGCAGGGCGGCGACAGCGACGACACCTCGTACAGCGCCTACTTCGACCACACCATCGCGGACCTGTACGCCCAGGCCGAGTCCGCCGCCTCCTGAGCGTCCGGCCGGCGCGGGGGAGCGGAACGGCCCGCGCCCCCGCCGGTGCCCGCGCGCGAGGGCCCGACCCCGTGATCGCCGGTCCCCTCCGGGCCCCGACCCCGCCAACGCCGGTCCCCTCCGGGCCCCGACCCCGCCAACGCCGGTCCCCTCCGGGCCCCGGACATGACGAAGGCCCAGATCTGTGGATCAACTCCACTGATCTGGGCCTCAGTTGCACTTACCGCGAAGTGCCCCCGGTAGGATTCGAACCTACGCACCCGCCTCCGGAGGGCGGTGCTCTATCCCCTGAGCTACGGGGGCCTGTTGGCCTGTCGGCCGCTTCCGCGTTCCGACGGAATGAACACTACCAGGCTTCGGCCGCGGTCCGTGCACGGGTTTCCGGAAAGATCGTCGGGCGGGCCCGGGGGGCGGAAGTGTCCAAAGGCCGGACGGGGCGGCGGGGCCGCCGATACCCTCGGTGAGGTGTCGGGAGTGTCCGGGCGGGTCCTCGTGGTGGACGACAGCGAGGTGATCCGCCAGCTGATCAGGGTCAACCTGGAGCTCGAAGGCTTCGAGGTGGTGACCGCCGCCGACGGCGCCGAGTGCCTGGAGGTGATCCGCCGGGTGAAGCCCGACGTGGTGACCCTGGACGTGGTGATGCCCCGGCTGGACGGCCTGCGGACCGCGGCCCGGCTGCGGGCGACCCCGGACACCCGCCGGCTGCCGATCGCGATCGTGAGCGCCTGCACCCCGGCGGATCTGGACCTGGGGGAGACCGTCGGCGTGGACGGCTACCTCGGCAAGCCCTTCGACCCGGCCGACCTGGTGGCCCTGGTCCGGCGCCTGATGCGACTCACCGGGCAGCCCGAAGGGTTTCGCCCTGAGCGAACAGATCGCACGGATCGCGGCTGACACCCCTGGCGCAACGGCATGGCGGCGTCTCAACCAGCAGTCAGGGCGTCTCAACCGGTAAACCGAGTGGCGGGCGGACACCCCGTCTCGCCTACGCTTGGCGTCGTGACCCCCGCAGACCTTTCCCAGGCAATCCAGGCCGCAGTGAGCTCCGCCGTCGAGGCGGGCGAGCTGGCCGTCGCCGTGCCCGAGCACGTGACGGTCGAGCGGCCCAAGAACAGGGACCACGGCGACTACGCGACGAACGTGGCCCTCCAGCTCGCCAAGGCGGCCGGCAAGCCGCCGCGAGCCGTTGCCGAGGCTCTGGCCGAGCGCCTGCGAGGGATCACCGGCGTCGCCAAGGTCGACATCGCCGGTCCGGGCTTCCTGAACATCACCCTGGACGCCGCCACCGCCGGTGCGCTGGCCCGCACCATCGTCGAGGCGGGCGAGGCCTACGGCCGCAACGAGGCCCTCAAGGGCCTGAAGATCAACCTGGAGTTCGTCTCCGCCAACCCGACCGGCCCGATCCACATCGGCGGCGTCCGCTGGGCGGCCGTCGGCGACTCGCTGGCGCGCGTGCTGCGGGCCTCCGGCGCCGACGTCACCACCGAGTACTACCTCAACGACGCCGGCGTGCAGATCACCAAGTTCGCCGCCTCGCTGCAGGCCGCCGCGAACGGCCGCGAGGTGCCCGAGGGCGGCTACGTCGGCGAGTACATCGTCGACATCGCCAAGACGCTCACCGGCGCGATCCCGGGCGTGCTCGACCTGCCCGAGGCCGAGCAGCTGCAGGTCTTCCGCACCGAGGGCCTCAAGCTCATGGTCGCCGAGATCAAGCGCTCGATGGACGAGTTCGGCACCCACTTCGACGTGTGGTTCTCGGAGAAGACGCTGCACGACTCCGGCGCCGTCGAGAAGGCCATCGACCGGCTGCGCGAGCAGGGCCACGTCTTCGAGCAGGACGGCGCGGTCTTCCTGCGCACCACCGACTTCGGCGACGACAAGGACCGCGTCCTGATCAAGGCCGACGGCGACAAGACCTACTTCGCCGCCGACGCCGCCTACTACCTGTCCAAGCGGGACCGCGGCGCCGAGGTCGCGCTCTACATGCTGGGCGCCGACCACCACGGCTACGTCAACCGCCTCAAGGCCATCTCGGCCTGTGCGGGCGACGACATGGACCGCAACATCGAGGTGAAGATCGGCCAGTTCGTGAAGATGCTTCGCGACGGCGAAGAGGTCCGCATGTCCAAGCGGGCCGGCAACATCATCACGATCGACGACGTGGTCGAGTGGATCGGCGTGGACGCCGCCCGCTATACCCTGGCGCGCTCCTCCACGGACTCGACGATCACGCTGGACATCAACCTGCTGACCAGCCAGTCCAACGAGAACCCGGTCTTCTACGTCCAGTACGCCCACACCCGGATGTGCGGCGTGGCGCGCAAGGCCGCCGAGCTGGGCGTGGACAAGGGCACGGCCGAGCTGTTCAAACCCGAGCTGCTCGCCACCGAGTGGGAGAACGACATCCTCGGCGCCCTCGGCGAGTTCCCGCGCATCCTCGCCACCGCCGGCGAGCTGCGCGAGCCGCACCGGGTCGCGCGCTACCTGGAGGACCTCGCGGGCAAGTACCACCGCCTGTACGAGAACTGCATGTTCCTGCCCAAGGGCGACGAGGAGCTCTCCGACACCCACCGTGCCCGGCTCTGGCTGGTCGAGGCCACGCGCACGGTCATGGCCAACGGCCTCACGCTCCTGGGCGTGACGGCGCCCGAGCGGATGTAGGCACCACCCCCAAGCGCACAGCGGGGGGCGGCTGACGGTCAACGGTGACCGTCGCCGCCCCTCGCCATAGGTCCCGAAGGACGAACGAGCATGAGCGAGCGAAGCGAGCGAATCATGGGTGCTGCGTGTGGCGAATGCCCCGCCGAGCGTAGCGAGGTGGGCGCATGAGTCGCTCCGCACACCCCGCAGGCCCCCGGCACGGTGACGTGCTGCCCGAGGGCCACTACCAGGCCCCGCCTGCCGACCTGAACGCGCTGGACCCCAAGGTCTGGTCGCGCACCGTCGCCCGCGACGCCGAGGGCGTGGCCACCGTCGGCGGGATCGACGTCAAGCGGCTGGCGGCCGAGTTCGGCACCCCCGCCTACGTGCTGGACGAGGAGGACTTCCGCACCCGGGCCCGCGCCTGGCGGGACGCCTTCGGCTCCGACGCGGACGTCTACTACGCCGGAAAGGCCTTCCTCTCCAAGGCGATCGTGCGCTGGCTGCACGAGGAGGGCCTCAACCTCGACGTGTGCAGCGTCGGCGAGCTGGCGGTCGCGCTGGCCGCCGGGATGCCGCCGGAGCGGATCGCGCTGCACGGCAACAACAAGTCGGTGGACGAGCTCGAGCACGCGGTGAAGACCGGCGTCGGGCACATCGTGGTCGACTCCTACGAGGAGATCGAGCGCCTGGCCGCGATCGCCGCCCGCCAGGGCGTGCGCCAGCAGGTGCTGATCCGGATCACCGTCGGCGTCGAGGCGCACACCCACGAGTTCATCGCCACGGCGCACGAGGACCAGAAGTTCGGCCTGTCCCTGAACGGGGGAGCGGCCGCCGAGGCGGTGCGCCGGGTGCTCGGCCACGACAGCCTGGAGCTGCGCGGCATCCACTCGCACATCGGCTCGCAGATCTTCGACACGGCCGGCTTCGAGGTGGCCGCCCGCCGGGTGGTCGGCCTGCTGGCGGAGATCCGCGACGAGCACGGAGTCGAGCTGCCCGAGATCGACCTCGGCGGCGGCCTCGGCATCGCGTACACCAGCGACGACGACCCGCGCGAGCCGGCCGAGATCGCGGCCGCGCTGGCCGAGATCGTCCGCCGCGAGTGCGCCGCCGCGAACCTCGACACCCCCCGGCTGAGCGTGGAGCCGGGCCGGGCGATCGTCGGCCCGACCGCGTTCACCCTGTACGAGGTCGGCACGGTCAAGCCGCTGGAGGGCCTGCGCACCTACGTCAGCGTGGACGGCGGGATGTCCGACAACATCCGCACCGCGCTGTACGACGCCGAGTACTCGGTGGCCCTGGTGTCGCGCACCAGCGAGGCCGAGCCGATGCTGGTCCGGGTGGTCGGCAAGCACTGCGAGTCCGGCGACATCGTGGTGCGGGACGCCTTCCTGCCGGCCGACCTGACCCCGGGCGACCTGATCGCGGTGCCCGCCACCGGCGCCTACTGCCGCTCGATGGCGAGCAACTACAACCACGCCCTGAAGCCCCCCGTGGTCGCCGTCAAGGACGGTGCGGCCCGGGTGATCGTCCGGCGCGAGACGGAGGAGGATCTCCTGCGCCTGGATATCGGATGACGAAATTCTCGTCTCAGATCATGGAACGACCGTAGATCCGTGCGGAAAGTCCTCGAGACTGGTACGGACCGAAGTTCCCGGCGGCCCCGAAAAACCGCCGGAAATACCGAAGCACGATGAATGCAGAGCGGAGTCGGATGATGCGTACGCGCCCGCTGAAGGTGGCGTTGCTGGGTTGTGGTGTGGTGGGCTCCGAGGTGGCGCGCATCATGACGACGACGGCCGACGACCTCGCCGCTCGCATCGGTGCCCCGGTCGAGCTCGCCGGGATCGCGGTCCGCCGGGCCGGCCGGGTCCGCCCCGGGGTGCCCGAGCACCTGATCACCACCGACGCCGAGGCCCTGGTCAACCGGGGCGACATCGACGTGGTGGTCGAGGTGGTGGGCGGCATCGAGCCGTCCAAATCGCTGATCCTGTCCGCCTTCAAGCGGGGCGCCTCGGTGGTCAGCGCCAACAAGGCGCTGCTCGCCAGGGACGGCACCGAGCTGCACGCCGCGGCCGCCGAGGCCGGGGTGGACCTGTACTACGAGGCCGCGGTGGCGGGCGCGATCCCGCTGCTGCGCCCGCTGCGCGAGTCCCTCGCGGGGGACAAGGTCAACCGGGTGCTGGGGATCGTCAACGGCACCACCAACTTCATCCTCGACAAGATGGACACCACCGGCGCCGGCTACTCCGAGGCGCTGGAGGAGGCCACCGCGCTCGGCTACGCCGAGGCCGACCCGACGGCCGACGTGGAGGGCTTCGACGCCGCCGCCAAGGCCGCGATCCTGGCCGGCATCGCCTTCCACACCAAGGTCACCGCCGCGGACGTGTACCGCGAGGGCATCACCGAGGTGACCGCCGCCGACATCGCCTCCGCCAAGGAGATGGGCTGCGTGGTCAAGCTGCTCGCGATCTGCGAGCGGGCGGCCCACGGCGAGTCCGTCACCGCGCGGGTCCACCCGGCGATGATCCCGCTGTCGCACCCGTTGGCCTCGGTCCGCGAGGCGTACAACGCGGTGTTCGTCGAGGCCGAGGCGGCCGGCCGGCTGATGTTCTACGGCCCGGGCGCGGGCGGCTCGCCGACCGCCTCCGCGGTGCTCGGCGACCTGGTCGCGGTCTGCCGCAACAAGCTGGCCGGTGCCCCCGGTCCCGGTGACTCCGTGTACACCCGGCTGCCGGCCAAGCCGATGGACGAGGTGGTCACCCGCTACCACGTCAGTCTGGACGTCGACGACCGCGCGGGCGTGCTCGCCCAGGTCGCGTCCGTGTTCGCCGAGCACGGGGTGTCCATCGACACCGTGCGCCAGCAGGGCCGCGACGGCGACGCCTCGCTCGTCGTGGTCACCCACCGTGCCACCGACGCCGCGCTGTCGGCGACGGTCGACAAGCTCCGCGCGCTGGACAGCGTGCGGGACGTGGCCAGCATCATGCGGGTCGAAGGGGAGTAAGGAACAGATGATGAGCGGCGTTGCCGAGAACGCGGCCAGAAGCACCCACACCCACACCCACCAGTGGCGCGGGCTGATCGAGGAGTACCGGGACCGCCTGCCGGTCACCGCGGCCACCCCGGTGGTCACCCTGCTCGAGGGCGGTACGCCCCTGGTCCCCGCCCAGGTGCTCTCCGAGCGCACCGGCTGCGAGGTCTACCTCAAGGTCGAGGGCGCCAACCCGACCGGCTCCTTCAAGGACCGCGGGATGACGATGGCCATCTCCAAGGCCAAGGAGGAGGGCGCGCAGGCGGTCATCTGCGCGTCCACCGGCAACACCTCGGCCTCCGCCGCCGCGTACGCGGTGCGGGCCGGGATGGTCTCCGCCGTGCTCGTCCCGCAGGGCAAGATCGCCCTCGGCAAGATGGGCCAGGCGCTGGTGCACGGCGCCAGGATCCTGCAGGTCGACGGGAACTTCGACGACTGCCTGACCCTGGCGCGCGAACTGTCCGAGAAGTACCCGGTCGCCCTGGTCAACTCGGTGAACCCGGTGCGGATCGAGGGCCAGAAGACGGCGGCCTTCGAGATCGTCGACATGCTCGGCGACGCCCCGGACATCCACGTCCTGCCGGTCGGAAACGCGGGCAACATCACCGCCTACTGGAAGGGCTACCGCGAGTACGCGACCGACGGGATGTCCTCGCGCACCCCGCGGATGTGGGGCTTCCAGGCGGCCGGCTCGGCCCCGATCGTGGACGGCGCGCCCGTCCTCAAGCCGCAGACGATCGCGACCGCGATCCGGATCGGCAACCCGGCCTCCTGGGACTACGCGCTCGCCGCCCGGGACGAGTCCGGCGGCCTCATCGACAAGGTGACGGATCGTCAGATCCTTTCCGCCTACCGCCTGTTGGCCGCGCAGGAGGGCGTCTTCGTGGAGCCCGCCTCGGCCGCCTCGGTGGCCGGTCTGCTGGCGAAGGCGGAGGCCGGCCTGGTCGACCCGGGCCAGCGGATCGTCTGCACCGTGACCGGCAACGGCCTCAAGGACCCGGACTGGGCGGTGGCCGGCGCGCCGCAGCCGCAGATCGTCCCGGTCGACCCGGAGGCCGCGGCCCAGCGGCTCGGACTGCTCGACTGACAACGGGGCCTGACGCTTCGACGGGCCGACTCTTTCGGGGGTCGGTCCGTCGAAGTTCTCCACTGACTCTTTTGTGTCAATTCCGTATCGCATTCCGATCCGATTCCGCCCCGCTCTTTGGCGGGGAGGGGTGTGCATTCCGGCCAGAACCGGCAACACACCAGATCGAAGGCCCACGGGGTGTACCACTGGGGAACCTCTCTTCGATACTCTGGCTTCGGCCGTGTGGCACATGCCCCGGGCCCGTCCTGGTACGGGCCGCGCCGACGACTGTGGCCGCCCGCCCCGTGGGGCCCTCGGCCCTTCTCCCGCCCTTGCACCGACGACGCGCTCCGCGCTCGCCCGATTTCCCCAGGAGAGTCCACCGCATGGCCGGTCCTGCGTTCCGTGCCGCCGCCGTCCGGGTCCGGGTTCCCGCGACCAGCGCCAACCTCGGTCCGGGCTTCGACGCCTTCGGACTCGCGCTGGGCCTGTACGACGACGTGGTCGTCCGGGTCGCCGACTCGGGCCTGACCGTCGACATCGCCGGCGAGGGTGCCGAGACGCTGCCCCGGGACGAGCGCCACCTGCTGATCCGCTCGATGCGGGCCGCCTTCGACCGGCTCGGCGGCCAGCCGCGCGGCCTCGAAGTGGTCTGCGCCAACCGGATACCGCACGGCCGCGGCCTGGGCTCCTCCTCGGCCGCCATCTGCGCCGGCATCGTGGCCGCCCGGGCCGTCACCATCGGCGGCCCGTCCGCGCTGGACGACGACGCGCTGCTGGCCCTCGCCTCCGAGCTGGAGGGCCACCCGGACAACGTCGCGGCCTGCCTGCGCGGCAACTTCACCATCGCCTGGACCGACGAGGAGTCGGCCAAGGCGGTCGCCATGGAGCCCTCGGAGCAGGTCGTCCCGGTGGTGTTCGTCCCGGCCGGCGAGGTGCTCACCGAGACCGCCCGCGGCCTGCTGCCGAAGACCGTCCCGCTGGCCGACGCCGCCGTCAACGCCGGCCGCTCCGCGCTCATGGTGGAGGCGCTGACCAGGCGGCCCGAGCTGCTGTTCGCGGCCACCGAGGACCGGCTGCACCAGGACTACCGCGCCACCGCCATGCCGGACAGCGCCGCGCTGGTCGGCGCGCTGCGCGCGGAGGGCGTCCCCGCGGTCATCTCCGGGGCGGGCCCGACCGTGCTGGCGCTCACCGACGAGGCGGGCGTCGACAAGGTGCTCTCCTTCGCCGGCCACCACGGCCACGGCGGGAACCCGGCGTTCGCCGCACACCGGCTCGGCGTCGACCGGACCGGGGCCACCGTGCTCCCGCTGGACGTCTGAGCAGCCACGTCGGGCCCGGCGTCGAGCCGGGCCGTCCGGACACGATTGGCAGGCCCGAGGTCGGGGAATGTCTGAGGGGGTCGGTAGTGTTAATCTCATTGCTGCACCATGTGCCCTCCGGGGCTCGGTGCGCCGCGTCCCGATCCCAGCACTCCACGGCCGTGGAGTCGTGGCGATGTCCGGGGCGACGATTCTCCGGGAGCCCACCGCAGCGCGTACGCAGCCTGCCTGCGCGACATGCGGCCGCATCCCGAAGCCGTGACGGCACCTGACTCCCACCCGCGGCCTCCAACCTCGAGGCCAGGACGGGCGGAGCGCGGGTCACCGTCACGCGACGGGGGCCCGGGATTCGCAGGCAGCGTGGGGGCAACGCCCTCAGGGGAGGTCGACACACGACCGGCCCACGCGCCACCTCAGCACCACCGTGCTTCATGCACCGCACCTCGCAGCTCTCCCTCGACGGGCTCCCGCCATTCGAGGGATCACCGCCTCGGACCGACGCAGTCGAGCGTTGGTCAGGACAGCACAACCGGTCGCCGAGCCAGACAGGCCGACGTCCGCTCCAGGGAAGGACCCTTAGTGAGCGACTCCACCGATCTGATGGGCGCGCGCCCGGACGCCGAGGCGTCGGACGCCGCCGCCCCCGCTGCCCCGGCACGCCGCCGCCGCAGTGCCGCCGCGGGCCTGGACGGCATGGTCCTCGCCGAGCTGCAGAAGCTCGCCGCGGACCTGGGCATCACCGGTACCGGACGCATGCGCAAGAGCCAGCTGATCGAGACCATCAAGGAGAAGAGCGGCGGGGACCCGCTGCTCGCCGCCGGTGGCGCCCCGGCCGCCAAGCGCACCGCCGCCAAGGCGGACGCCGAGGCCCCGGCCACGAAGCCGGCCCGTCGCAGCAAGGCCGCCGCCGCCGCCGAGGCGCCGGCCGCCGAGCCGCAGGCCCAGATCGAGATCCCGGTCCAGGCCGCCGCCGAGACCGCCGCGCCCGCCCGTACCGAGCGCACCCGCCGCCGGGCCACCTCCGCCGCCGGTGCCCCGACGGCGCCGGCCGCCGCCGAGGCCGCCGCCGACTCCGCCACCGTCGCGGTGGCCGAGCCCAAGCAGGCCGAGCGTCCGGCCGAGACCCGCGGCTTCGAGGGCCGCGAGGACGGTCGCGAGACCCGTCGCGACCGCCGCGAGCGCCGTGACCGCCGCGAGGGCGGCGAGCGCACCGAGCGCACCGAGCGTCAGGACGCCGGCGAGGCCCAGGCAGGGCAGGACGGCGAGGCGCGCGAGTCGCGCCGCGACCGCCGCAACCGCCGCGAGCGCGCCGACCGCCAGACCCAGCAGGGTCAGCAGCAGGGCCAGGCCGACGGCCAGCAGGCCCGCCAGCAGGGCGGCCAGCAGGTTCAGCAGCAGCCGCAGGTCCAGCAGGGCGGCTACGACGACGACGAGTTCGGCGAGGGCCGTCGGGGCCGGCGGGGCCGCTACCGCGACCGCCGTGGCCGTCGCGGCCGCGAGGGCTTCGAGACCGGCACCGTCGAGCCGCAGATCGGCGAGGACGACGTCCTGATCCCGGTCGCGGGCATCCTCGACATCCTCGACAACTACGCGTTCGTGCGCACCTCCGGCTACCTGCCGGGCCAGAACGACGTCTACGTCTCGCTCGCCCAGGTCCGCAAGAACGGCCTGCGCAAGGGTGACGCCATCACCGGTGCGGTGCGCCAGCCGCGTGAGGGCGAGCGCCGCGAGAAGTTCAACGCCATGGTGCGGCTGGACTCCGTCAACGGCATGGACCCGGAGACCGGCCGCGGCCGCCCCGAGTTCAACAAGCTC
Source organism: Kitasatospora sp. NPDC058190 (assembly GCF_042883685.1). Taxonomy (NCBI): domain Bacteria; kingdom Bacillati; phylum Actinomycetota; class Actinomycetes; order Kitasatosporales; family Streptomycetaceae; genus Kitasatospora; species Kitasatospora sp. NPDC058190. The sequence goes on along the minus strand of NZ_JBHVVI010000013.1, from coordinate 84,075 downwards.
ACCCCGCTCTACCCGCAGGAGCGGCTGCGCCTGGAGACCGACCCGGGCGTGCTGACCACCCGGATCATCGACCTCGTGTCGCCGATCGGCAAGGGCCAGCGCGGTCTGATCGTCGCGCCGCCGAAGACCGGCAAGACCATGGTGCTGCAGGCGGTCGCCAACGCGATCACCCACAACAACCCCGAGTGCCACCTGATGGTCGTCCTGGTCGACGAGCGTCCGGAGGAGGTCACCGACATGCAGCGGTCGGTGAAGGGCGAGGTCATCTCCTCGACCTTCGACCGCCCGGCCGAGGACCACACCACCGTCGCCGAGCTGGCCATCGAGCGCGCCAAGCGCCTGGTGGAGCTGGGCCACGACGTGGTCATCCTGCTGGACTCGATCACCCGCCTGGGCCGCGCCTACAACCTGGCGGCGCCGGCCTCCGGCCGCATCCTGTCCGGTGGTGTCGACTCGACCGCGCTGTACCCGCCGAAGAAGTTCTTCGGTGCCGCGCGCAATATCGAGAACGGCGGCTCGCTGACCATCCTGGCCACCGCGCTGGTCGAGACCGGCTCGCGCATGGACGAGGTGATCTTCGAGGAGTTCAAGGGCACCGGCAACATGGAGCTCAAGCTCGACCGCAAGCTCTCGGACAAGCGCATCTTCCCGGCCGTCGACGTGGACGCCTCCAGCACCCGCAAGGAGGAGATCCTGCTCGGCAGCGAGGAGTTGGCCATCGTCTGGAAGCTGCGCCGGGTGCTGCACGCGCTCGACTCGCAGCAGGCGATCGAGCTGCTCCTGGACAAGATGAAGCAGACCAAGAGCAACGCCGAGTTCCTGATGCAGATCGCCAAGACCACCCCCGGCTCCGGCGACTGACCGTAGCCGCACGGCTGTCGAAGCACGGAACCCCGGATCGCGCGAGCGGTCCGGGGTTCCGTGCTTCGGCGCGCCGACCGGCAGGTCGGGGGCTTTGTTCCAGGGTTGGGACAACTTGGGGCTATTCGATCATCTTGTCCGTTTTACTCTGGTCCGTATGGCCGAGCACAAGAGGGTCCCGAGTCGCCGCCGCAAGGTCCTGCGGGTGGCCGCCTGCGCGTTCGCCGCGCTCGTCGTCCTCGGTGGCGGGGCGGCCGGGTACGCGTACCTGAAGCTCGACGGCAACATCAAGAGCGTCGACATCAACGGCCGCCTCGGTGGCGCCCGCCCCCCGGCGGCCACCGACGGCTCCTTCAACATCCTGGTGCTGGGCTCCGACTCCCGGGCCGGCGAGAACGGCGCCCTGGCCGGCGGGGGCACCGGCGACACCGCCCGCTCCGACACCGCGATGGTGGTGCACGTCGGCCAGGACCACGCGCGGGCCTCCGTCGTCTCCATCCCGCGCGACACCCTGGTCGACCGCCCGGACTGCACCGACGCGAACGGCAAGGCCGTCCCGGCCGCCAGGCGGGCGATGTACAACAGCGCCTTCGAGGCCGGCGGCGCGGCCTGCGCGGTGAAGACCACCGAGCAGCTGACCGGGCTGCGGATGGACCACTACCTGCAGGTCGACTTCGCCGGCTTCGCCCGGGTCGTGGACGCGATAGGCGGGGCCACCGTGACCACCACGGTGGCCATCCACGACAGGGGCAGCGGGCTCGACCTGCCGGCCGGCGAGCACCACCTCGACGGGCAGCAGGCGCTGGCCTTCGTCCGCACCCGGCACGGCGTCGGCGACGGCAGTGACCTCGGCCGGATCGAACTGCAGAAGCAGATGGTCAAGTCGCTGCTCCAGCAGGCCGGCGGGATCGGGCTGTACTCCGATCCGGTCAAGCTGTGGTCGATCGGCGACACCATGACCAAGAGCGTCACCACCGACTCCGCGCTGGGCTCGGTGACCTCCCTGGTGGGGCTGGTCCAGGAGCTCAAGGGGATCGGCCCGGACCAGCTCACCATGGTCACCCTGCCGGTGGAGAGCGCCCCCGGCGACCCCAACCGGGTGGTCCCGCAGCAGCCGCAGTCCCAGCAGCTCTGGGCGGCGCTCAAGGCCGACCGGCCCGTCCCGCAGGGGGTTGTCTCGGCCCAGCCGCAGAACCCCGCCCAGGCGGCCCCCACGGCCTCCCCGACGGCCGTCCCGAAGGCCGTCCCGAAGCCCGTTCCGAAACCCGCCGCGACGGCCACGGCGCGACGCTGACGGTGCCCGGGCGGCCGCCCGGAATATCCCGGAACAAGCCCCGGTTTTGGAAGGTGCGGCCGGTCCTGGCAGACTGGTCCGTCGGTCCCGGTTCACGAGCGGCACTCAGCCGCCGACCCGGTGCCCTCCCGAAACCTAGGAGAACCCCTTGAAGTCCAACGTTCACCCGGAGTACGTGGTCACTCGCGTGACCTGCACCTGCGGCGCCGAGTTCACCACCCGCTCGACCGAGACCAGCGGCGAGATCCGCGCCGAGGTCTGCTCGCAGTGCCACCCGTTCTACACCGGCAAGCAGAAGATCCTCGACACCGGTGGCCGCGTGGCCCGCTTCGAGGCCCGCTTCGGCAAGCAGCACAGCGCGAAGGCCTAGCGCTCCCTCGGCGCCGGTTCCCGGCGCCCCCGTACTCGTTCCGGGGGCGTTGGGGACCGGCGCCGTTCGCGTCCCCCCGCGCGTTCCGCACCCCTCGCGTCCACCACCTCGCACGTTCTAGCCCCGGGAAGAAGGCCACCCCATGTTCGAGGCAGTCGAAGAGCTCCTCGTCGAGCACGCCGACCTCGAAAAGAGGCTGGCCGATCCGTCCGTCCACTCCGACCAGGCGAACGCTCGCAAGCTGGCCAAGCGGTATGCCGAGCTGACCCCGATCACCCGGGTCTACCGGGAGTGGCGGCAGGCCGGCGAGGACATCGAGGCCGCGCGCGAACTCGCGGCCGAAGAGCCGGAGTTCATCTCCGAGGTGAAGGACTCCGAGCAGCGTCGCGACGAACTGACCGAGGAGCTGCGGCTGCTGCTGGTGCCGCGCGACCCGAGCGACGACAAGGACGTCATCCTGGAGATCAAGGCGGGCGAGGGCGGCGAGGAGTCCGCGCTGTTCGCCGGCGACCTGCTCCGGATGTACCTGCGCTTCGCGGAGCGGATCGGCTGGAAGACCGAGGTCATCGACTCCAACGAGTCCGACCTCGGCGGTTACAAGGACGTCTCGGTGGCCGTCAAGACCAAGGGCAACACCGAGCCCGGCCAGGGCGTCTGGGCCCGCCTGAAGTACGAGGGCGGCGTGCACCGCGTGCAGCGCGTCCCCGCCACCGAGTCCCAGGGCCGCATCCACACCTCCGCTGCGGGCGTGCTGGTCACCCCCGAGGCGGAGGAGGTCGAGGTCGAGATCCTCGCCAACGACCTGCGCATCGACGTCTACCGCTCCTCCGGCCCCGGCGGCCAGTCGGTCAACACCACCGACTCCGCGGTCCGGATCACCCACCTGCCGACCGGTATCGTGGCGTCCTGCCAGAACGAGAAGAGCCAGCTGCAGAACAAGGAGCAGGCGATGCGCATCCTGCGTTCGCGGCTGCTGGCCGCCGCGCAGGAGGAGGCCGAGCGCGAGGCCTCGGACGCGCGTCGCAGCCAGGTCCGTACGGTGGACCGCTCCGAGCGGATCCGGACGTACAACTACCCCGAGAACCGCATCTCGGACCACCGCACGGGGTTCAAGGCGTACAACCTGGACCAGGTCCTGGACGGCGACCTGAACGCGGTGATCCAGTCCTGCGTCGACAAGGACGCGGCGGCCAAGCTCGCCGCGGCCCAAGAGAACTGAGACCGGCGCGCCCCAGCCCGACGCAAGCCTGAAGCCGGAGCGCAGAAACAAGAGGTCGTACGGATGAACCTGCTGCTCGCCGAGGTGGCCCAGGCCACCCAGCGGTTGGCCGCGGCCGGCGTGCCGTCGCCGCGCTTCGACGCGGAGGAACTCGCCGCCTACGTCCACAACGTCAAGCGCAGCCAGCTGCACACGGTGAAGGACGCCGACTTCGACGCCCGCTACTGGGAGGCGGTCTCGCGCCGCGAGGCGCGCGAGCCGCTCCAGCACATCACCGGGCGGGCGTTCTTCCGCTACCTCGAACTGGAGGTCGGCCCCGGGGTGTTCGTGCCCCGGCCGGAGACCGAGACGGTCGTCGAGTGGGCGATAGACGCGGTGCGCGACATGGACGTCGCCGAGCCGCTGGTGGTCGACCTGTGCTCCGGCTCCGGCGCCATCGCGCTCGCCCTGGCCCAGGAGCTGCCGCGCTCGACCGTGCACGCCTTCGAACTCGACGAGGGCGCGCTGGAGTACACCCGGCGCAACATCGAGGCCAGCCCGGACCGCGCGCGGGTCACCCTGCACGCCGGGGACGCCACCAAGGCCTTCGAGGACGACCGCTCCTGGGACGGCCGCTTCGACCTGGTCATCTCCAACCCGCCGTACATCCCGCTCACCGAGTGGGAGTACGTCGCGCCGGAGGCCCGCGACCACGACCCGCAGATGTCGCTGTTCTCGGGCGAGGACGGCCTGGACACCATCCGCGGCATCGAGCGGGTGGCCGCCCGGCTGCTGCGCCCGGGCGGCGCGGTGGTGATCGAGCACGCCGACCAGCAGGGCGGCCAGGTGCCGTGGATCTTCAACGAGGAACGCGGCTGGACGGACACCGCCGACCACCGCGACCTGAACAACCGGCCGCGCTTCACGACCGCCCGAAGGGTCGGGTCGTGAACCGAGGGGTCGGGTCGTGAACATCGAACGCAGTACGACCGCTCGTAAAGCCGCGCTGTGAACGCCGTGATGAGCAATTCCGGAAGGGGACCGCACCGATGAGCCGCCGCTACGACTGTGCCGACGCCGGGGACCGCGCCACCGGCCTGCGCGAGGCCGCCTCGGCCATCCGCCGCGGCGAACTCGTCGTGCTGCCCACCGACACCCTGTACGGGGTCGGTGCGGACGCCTTCTCCCCGGAGGCCGTCGGCGAGCTGCTGGCCGCCAAGGGCCGCGGCCGCAACATGCCCTCGCCCGTCCTGGTCGGCTCGCCGACCACCCTGCACGGCCTGGTCACCGACTTCTCCGAGCAGGCCTGGGAGCTGGTCGACGCCTTCTGGCCCGGCGGGCTCACCCTGGTCGCCCGGCACCAGCCCTCGCTGCGCTGGGACCTCGGCGAGACCCGCGGCACCGTCGCGGTCCGGATGCCGCTGCACCCGGTCGCCATCGAGCTGCTGAACAGCACCGGCCCGCTGGCCGTCTCCAGCGCCAACAAGACCGGCGGGCCGTCCCCGTCGACCTGTGACGAGGCGCAGGCCCAGCTCGGCGACGCGATCTCGGTCTACCTGGACGGCGGCCAGGCCGAGCACGCCACCGCCTCGTCCATCGTCGACGTCACCGGCAAGGTGCCGGTCCTGCTGCGGGCCGGCGCGATCAGCATCGAGCAGCTGAGGGAGGTCGTCCCCGACCTGGAGGCCGGAAGTTGACACCCACCGCCTCGCTCCATGACGGGCCCGGCATAGCGCCGTACCTGGCCGTGGGCCCCAGGCCGCTGGACCACTTCCGGATCCTGTTCGTCTGCACCGGGAACATCTGCCGCTCGCCGATCGCCGAGCGGCTCACCCGGCGTGAGCTGGACACCCGGCTCAGCCCCCGGGTGGCGGGCCGCATGCTCGTGGAGAGCGCCGGCACCTGGGGCCACGTGGGCGCGCCGATGGAGGACCACGCCGCGACCGTGCTCGACGAGTACGGCGCCGACAGCGGCGGCTTCACCGGCCGCGAGCTGCTCGACGAGCACGTGGTGGAGGCCGACCTGGTGCTCACCGCGACCCTGGACCACCGCGCCCAGGTGATCTCGATGGGGCACGAGGCGGGGCTGCGCACCTTCACGCTGAAGGAGTTCACCCGCCTGGTGCGGACGATCGACCCGGGCACCCTGCCCGACCCCCGCCGCGGCGCCGACGTCACCGAGCGGGCCCGCGCACTGGTCCGGGCGGCCGCCGCGCTGCGTGGCTGGCTGCTGGCCGCCACCCCGGAGTCGGACGAGCTGGAGGACCCGTACGGGGCTCCGATCGGCATGTTCCGCAACTGCGGCGAGGAGATATTCCACGCGGTCGACCCGGTGGTCACCGCGCTCACCGGCATTCCGGCGCCGCGCTGAGCCTTGGCTCCGAACGGCCCCGCGTCGCCGCGCCGGGTGGCGCAGGCGGTCCTACGCTGAGTAGACCGTCCATGCCGCGCCCGGGAGCCCTGCCATGACCGTCACCGATGCCGCTACCGGCTCGACCGCGACGAGGGGGCGCCCGTGGGCGTCCGAGGCGCTGTACCGGGCGGATCCGCAGATCGCCGACCTGCTGGCCGCCGAGGCCGAGCGGCGGGCCGAGACCATCCAGCTGCTGGCGGGGGAGAACCTGACCAGCCCCGCCGTCCTGGCGGCGCTGACCGGGCCGCTGATCGACAAGTACGCCGAGGGCTATCCGGGCCGCCGGCACCACACCGGCTGCGCGCTGGCGGACGCCGCGGAGCTGCTGGCGATCGACCGGGCCCGTGACCTGTTCGCCGCCCCGCACGCCAACGTCCAACCCCGGTCGGCGACTTCGGCGATGCTGGCGGCCTACGCGGCGCTGCTGCGGCCCGGTGACGGGGTGCTGGCGATGTCGCTGGAGCACGGCGGTCACCTCAGCTGCGGCTCGCGGGCGAACTTCTCCGGCCGCTGGTTCGCCTTCACCGGCTACGGCGTGCGCGAGAGCGACGGCCTGATCGACCTCGACCAGGTGCGCGACCTGGCCCGGCTGCACCGCCCCAAGGCCATCGTGGCGGGCTCGATCTCCTACCCCCGGCACCCGGACTGGGAGGCCTTCCGGGAGATCGCCGACGAGGTGGACGCCTACCTGATCGCCTCCGCCGCGCAGACCACCGGCCTCATCGCGGCCCGGGAGGCGCCCTCCCCGGTGCCGTACGCCGACGTGACGGTGGCGGCCACCCACAAGCTGCTGCGCGGCCCGCGCGGGGGCCTGTTGCTGTCCACCGCGGAGCTGGCCGAGCGGGTGGACCGGGCGGTGTTCCCGTTCAGTCAGGGCGGTGCGGCGATGAACGAGGTGGCGGGCAAGGCGGTGGCCCTCGCGGAGGCCGCGACGCCCGCGTACCGGGCCTACGCGCGGCGGGCGGTGGCCGGGGCCCGGGCACTGGCCGCGGGGCTCGCAGAGGCCGGAATGCGCCCCCTGACGGGCGGTACCGACACCCACCTGGTGACCGTCGACGTGAGCCCGCTCGGGGTGACCGGCGCGGAGGCCGAGCGGCGCTGCGCGGCGGCCGGACTGCTGCTCGGCAAGTGCGCGCTGCCGTACGACCCGGCGCCGGCCGCCGAGGCCTCCGGGATCAGGCTGGGCACGGGCACGGTGACCAGCCAGGGGATGGACGAGGCGCAGCTGTCCGACATCGCCGGGCTGATCGCGCGGCTGCTCGCCGGGGAGGCGATCGCGCCGGTCGCGCGGCGGGTCCGGGAGCTGGCGGCGGTCTTCGCGGAACCCCGCTGAAGGCCGGCGCGGGCGACGGCGGGCGAACTGATCACGAGGTGTCGTCCGGGAGCATCCGGTTCTCCTACCCGAGAGGGCGAACCGCGATGCACGTCATGGACGTCCGACTCAATAAGGTGTGTGCCGTGGCGACGCACCTCGAACCCCGGGAAGTCAGGGGAGTACCTTCGGTACCTCCCCGTTCGACAGTGATGCAGGAGGCCAGTGGTGCGTGAGTATCTGCTGGTGCTGTTCTGCACCGCCGCCGTCACCTACCTGCTGACCGGCCCGGTCCGGAAGTTCGCCATCGCGGCCGGGGCGATGCCCCCGGTCCGCGCCCGTGACGTGCACCGGGAGCCCACCCCGCGCCTCGGCGGGATCGCCATGTTCGGCGGGCTGTGCGCGGGCATCCTGGTCGCCTCGCAGCTGGACAACCTGAGCAAGGTGTTCTCCCAGGGCAGCGACATCCGCGCGCTGCTGTCCGGCGCCGGGATCATGTGGCTGCTGGGCGTGCTCGACGACAAGTGGGGCGTGGACGCGCTGGTGAAGCTCGGCGGTCAGATGATCGCCGCCGGTGTGATGGTCTGGCAGGGCGTCACGGTGATCACCCTTCCGGTGCCCGGGGTGGGCGCGGTCGCGGTGAGCCCGACCCAGGGCATGGTCATCTCGGTCACCCTGGTCGTCGTCATGGTCAACGCGGTGAACTTCATCGACGGTCTGGACGGCCTGGCGGGCGGCATGGTCTGCATCGCCGCGATGGCGTTCTTCCTGTACAGCTACCGGCTCTGGTACGGCTACGCGATCACCGACGCGGCCCCCGCCGTGCTGTTCAGCGTGCTGCTGATCGGCATGTGCCTGGGTTTCCTGGCGCACAACATGCACCCCGCGCGGATCTTCATGGGCGACTCCGGCTCGATGATGCTGGGTCTGATGCTGGCCGTCGCCGCGATCTCGATCACCGGCCGGGTCGACCCGGACCTGATCAACAACGAGACCGGTTCGCAGACCGCCACCGTGCACGAGCTGGTGCCGATCTACATCCCGCTGCTGCTGCCGCTGACGGTCATCGCGCTGCCGCTGGCCGACCTGCTGCTCGCGGTGGTGCGCCGCACCTGGGCCGGTCAGTCCCCGTTCGCCGCCGACAAGCGCCACCTGCACCACCGACTGCTCCAGGTCGGGCACTCGCACAGCCGCGCCGTACTGATCATGTACTTCTGGGCCGCGCTGATCGCCTTCGGCACGGTGGCGTTCTCGGTGACCAACACCGGCCGCACCGTGGTGCTGACCCTCGCCGGGCTCTGCCTGGTCGGCCTGGTGGTGCTGCTGACGCCGCGGTTCCGGCCGCGCGCCCCCCGGGCGGTGCAGTCCTTCGTCCCGCCGCGGTACCGGCGGCAGTCCTCTGCTCCGATGGCTGAACTGTCGGCGAAGGACAAGCAGCTTCTGGGTGAAGCCGGCCGGGGCTCCTCCGCGTCCTCCGACCAGGACAAGGCCACCGGCCGTCGTCAGTAGGGGAGTTGACGTTCCGTCAAATAGCCTCACCCATACGGTGGATTCGTTGCGCCATCGGTGTGACAGGAGCCACACGTTCATGGTAAAGCTCTCATCAAATAGTTTGTGATACCGTTCACGAGTACCGAGAACACGCCGAAAGACCTGACAGGTGGAGGACTTCCGTCCCTGGTCGGTCTCCCTCGACGGGCCCGCCGCTTTCGCGGGCGGCCCGGCGGCGGCCCGCTCGGTCCGGTGTCACCCGCCACCATCTGTGCCCGTCCCCCCGTCACATCGACATGCCGCCGGAGCTGCCGACATGCCGTCCACCGACGCCCGGATCCTCCGAGGCGCCGCGATTCCCACTGCGGTCGCCGGGATCATCGCCATGGCGATCTCGTTCGCTGTCGCCGGTGGGAAAGGGCTGCTCGGCGCCCTCTTCGGCGCGCTGCTCGTGATGGCCTTCTTCAGCTCCGGCCAGGTCGCGCTCGACCGGCTGACCAGGTCGAACCCTCACATCCTGATGGCCGCAGGGCTGCTGGTGTACACCACGCAGATCCTGCTGGTCGGCATCGTGCTCGCGATCTTCAAGAACACCGAACTGTTCAACCGGCAGGCTTTCGCCTTCACCCTGCTGGGCTGCGCCCTGATCTGGACGGGCTTCCAGGTGCGTGGCGCTCTCAAGGCCAAGACCTTCTACGTCGACACCGACGCCTCCGAAAAGAAGGGCGACAAGCCCTCCGACTCGGGGCGTCAACAGTGACGAGGCCCAACTGTCCCCCCAACGAGGGGGGCGGTGTTTATGCCGCACTGACGGCCTGCTATCGTCCGTCGCAACAACGGAGTACGGGAAGAGGCCTGGTCTGTCCGGACAGTGGACCGATCGCCCCCCGGACCCGCGCAGTCTTCGATGATCCCGCAGTCGCGCAGCGCGCCGTCGCGCGGGGTCGGCGAGAAACCCATCAAGTTCCAGTGCCGCTCCGTGGTCGCAGGCCACGCCGACACACCGAGGTTGCCGTAACCATGCGTCACGACGAAGGAGTCCGTGGTGAGTGCTGAACTCACGCCCCTCGCCTCAGGCAGTTGCCACTTCGGGGACGCTGGCTGCGGCTTCCCGGCCCCGGGCCTGAACGAGTTCCAGTTCAAGCCGATCTTTTCGATCGGTGGCATCGACTTCAACAAGCCGATGCTGCTGTCGATCATCGTCGCGCTGCTGGTCGTGGTGTTCTTCTGGGCGGCCTTCGCCAAGCCGCGCCTGGTGCCGGGCAAGCTGCAGCTGGTCGGTGAGATCGGCTACGACTTCGTCAAGCGGTCCATCGTGCTGGAGACGATCGGCAAGAAGGGCGAGAAGTACGTCCCGATGCTGGTCTCGATGTTCTTCTTCGTCTGGTTGATGAACATCATGTCGATCATCCCGTTCGCGCAGTTCCCCGTGACGGCGTCGATCGCGTTCCCGGCCGGCCTCGCGGCCGTCGTGTGGATCACCTACATGACGCTGACCTTCAAGAAGCACGGCTTCGTCGGCGGTCTGAAGAACCTCTGCTGGCCGTCGGGCATCCCCGGCTGGGTCATGTTCATCCTGGTCCCGATCGAGTTCTTCTCGAACATCTTCGTGCGCCCCTTCACGCTCGCGGTCCGAGCCTTCGCGAACATGTTCGCCGGCCACCTGCTGATCGTGATGTTCTCCATCGCTTCCTGGTACCTGCTCAGCCCGACCCTGGGTGCGCTGTACGGCTCGGCCTCGTTCGTGGTCGCCATCGGTCTGACCGCCTTCGAGCTGCTGGTCCAGTTCCTGCAGGCCTACATCTTCGTGATGCTGGCCAGCAGCTACATCGCCGGTGCCCTGGAAGAGGCGCACTGAGCCCCGAGGCCCTGGCCTCTCACGAACCACCTCCCGGATCGCCCGGTGGCCAATCACCACCGGATCACCACCCCTGCAAAGGACAACTGCAATGACCATGATCGCTGAGGGCGTCGTCGGCTCCATCGCTTCCGTCGGCTACGGCCTTGCCGCCATCGGCCCCGGCATCGGCGTTGGTCTGATCTTCGGCAACGGCGTCCAGGCCATGGCCCGTCAGCCCGAGGCTGCCGGTCTGATCCGCTCGAACATGTTCATCGGCTTCGCGCTGACCGAGGCGCTCGCGCTCATCGGCATCGTCATGCCGTTCGTGTTCGGCACCGGCAAGTAATTCGTTACGCCGGTAGTCCCCTGAGACGAAAGGTTCAGATATGAACCCCGTGGTCGCCCTCGCGGCTGAGGAGAAGATGAACCCTCTTCTCCCCAACACGCCCGAGATCGTCATCGGCCTGCTCTGCTTCTTCATCGTCTTCGGTCTGCTCGGCAAGAAGCTCCTTCCCAGCATCGAGAAGGTGCTGTCGGAGCGCCGGGACGCCATCGAAGGCGGCATGGAACGCGCCGAGGCCGCTCAGGCCGAGGCCCAGGCCCTGCTTGAGCAGTACCGCGCCGAGCTCGCCGAGGCGCGCCACGAGGCTGCCCGCATCGTCGAGCAGGCTCGCGAGCAGGGCGCCGCCCAGCTCGCCGAGATGCGCGAGGAGGGCCAGCGCCAGCGCGAGGCCATCGTCGCCGCCGGCCATGCGCAGATCGAGGCCGACAAGAAGCAGGCGACTGCCGCCCTGCGCCAGGACGTGGGCTCGCTGGCCACCCAGCTGGCTTCCCGCATCGTGGGTGAGTCCCTCGAGGACTCCGCCCGGCAGAGCGGCGTGATCGACCGCTTCCTGGACGAGCTGGAGGCCAAGGCCGCCGTTGCTCAGGGTGCGGCCAAGTGATCGGCGCCAGCCGCGAGGCCCTCGCCGCCGGCCGGCAGAACCTGGAGAGCCTGACCGACTCCACCTCGGTGGACGCGGCCAAGCTCGCCGAGGAGCTCACCGCCGTCACGGCCGTACTGGACCGTGAGGTGTCGCTGCGCCGCGTCCTGACCGACCCGTCCCGGTCGGGTCAGGACAAGGCCCAGCTGGTCACCTCGCTGCTGACCGGTCAGGTCTCCGGCGAGGCCGTGGACCTGGTCTCCGGCCTGGTCCGCTCCCGCTGGTCGGGTTCGCGTGACCTGGTGGACGCGACCGAGGAGCTGGCCGCGTACGCCGAGGTCATCGCCGCGGACAAGGCCGGTGTCCTGGACGACGTCGAGGACGAGCTGTTCCGCTTCGGCCGGGTGGTGAGCGGCTCGCACGAGCTGCGCGCCGCGCTCACCGAGCCGAAGGCCGGCGTCGTCGCGAAGGCCGAGCTGATCAAGAAGCTGCTCGGCGGCCGCGCCAACGCGGGCACCGTCCGGCTGGTCACCGCCGTCGTCAACGCGCCGCGTGGCCGTAGCCTGGAGCAGGGCCTCGAGTCCTACTCGAAGCTCGCCGCCGCGCGCCGCGGCCGCGTGGTGGCCCTGGTCACCAGTGCGGTGCCGCTGTCGGACAGCCAGAAGGAGCGCCTGTCCGGCGCTCTGGGCCGGATGTACGGCCGCCAGGTCCACCTGAACATCGACATCGACCCCGAGGTCGTCGGCGGTGTCCGGGTGCAGATCGGCGACGAGATCATCGACGGCACCGTGTCGAGCCGCCTCGAAGGCGCTCGCCAGTCGCTCGAAGGCTGAGCACCCAAGCAGCACATCCGACCCTCGGTCGGGAAACCGGTTCCCCAAGGAGCCGGCAAATCGTACGGCCGGTTCATACGACCCGGCCGAGAGTCGAGTACTTGCGGCCCTCAATGGCGGGCCGAGGATCGCAAACTAGGAGAGCAGGGAAGCCTGATGGCGGAGCTTACGATCCGTCCGGAGGAGATCCGGGACGCGCTGGCCGACTTTGTCCAGTCGTACCAGCCGGACGCCGCCTCTGTGGAAGAGGTCGGCACGGTCACTGACGCGGCGGACGGCATCGCGCATGTCGAGGGCCTGCCCTCGGTCATGGCGAACGAGCTGCTGAAGTTCGAGGACGGCACGCTCGGCCTCGCGCTGAACCTCGACACCCGCGAGATCGGTGTCGTCGTCCTGGGTGAGTTCGGCGGCATCGAAGAGGGCCAGACCGTGCGCCGCACGGGCGAGGTCCTCTCGGTCCCCGTCGGCGACGGCTACCTCGGCCGCGTCGTGGACCCGCTGGGCAACCCGATCGACGGCCTGGGCGAGATCGCGGCCAGCGGCCGCCGCGCCCTGGAGCTGCAGGCCCCCGGCGTCATGGCCCGCAAGTCGGTCAAGCAGCCGCTGCAGACCGGCATCAAGGCCATCGACGCGATGACCCCGATCGGCCGCGGCCAGCGCCAGCTGATCATCGGTGACCGCCAGACCGGCAAGACCGCGGTGGCCGTCGACACGATCATCAACCAGCGCGACAACTGGCGCTCGGGCGACCCGGAGAAGCAGGTCCGCTGCATCTACGTCGCCGTGGGCCAGAAGGGCTCCACCATCGCGTCCGTCCGCGGCGCCCTGGAGGAGGCCGGCGCGCTGGAGTACACCACCATCGTGGCCGCTCCCGCCTCCGACCCGGCCGGCTTCAAGTACCTCGCCCCGTACACCGGTTCGGCCATCGGCCAGGAGTGGATGTACGACGGCAAGCACGTCCTGATCGTCTTCGACGACCTGTCGAAGCAGGCCGAGGCCTACCGCTCCGTCTCCCTGCTGCTGCGCCGCCCGCCGGGCCGCGAGGCCTACCCGGGTGACGTCTTCTACCTGCACTCCCGCCTGCTGGAGCGCTGCGCCAAGCTGAACGACGCCCTGGGCGGCGGCTCGATGACCGGTCTGCCGATCATCGAGACCAAGGCCAACGACGTCTCGGCGTACATCCCGACCAACGTCATCTCCATCACCGACGGCCAGTGCTTCCTGGAGTCCGACCTGTTCAACGCCGGCATCCGCCCGGCCGTGAACGTCGGTATCTCGGTTTCCCGTGTCGGTGGCTCGGCCCAGATCAAGGCCATGAAGTCGGTCGCCGGCCGCCTGCGTCTGGACCTCGCCCAGTACCGCGAGCTGGAGGCCTTCGCCGCCTTCGGTTCCGACCTGGACGCGGCCTCCAAGGCCCAGCTGGAGCGCGGTGCGCGCATGGTCGAGCTGCTGAAGCAGGGTCAGTACCAGCCGTTCCCGGTCGAGGAGCAGGTCGTCTCCATCTGGGCCGGCACCACCGGCAAGCTGGACGACGTCCCGGTCGCCGAGATCCGCCGCTTCGAGCGCGAGTTCCTCGACCACCTGCGCCTGCAGCACAAGGACCTGCTGGCCGGCATCGTCGAGACCAGCAAGCTGGAGGACGGCACCATCGACGCGCTGACCAGCGCGATCGACGCCTTCAAGCAGGGTTACCAGACCGCCGACGGCAAGCTGCTCTCCGAGCAGGCCTGAGTCCGGTAGCGAGGGAAAGGACGTAACGACCCATGGGAGCACAGCTTCGGGTCTACAAGCGCCGGATCCGCTCTGTCACCGCGACGAAGAAGATCACCAAGGCGATGGAGATGATCTCCGCGGCGCGCATCGTCAAGGCGCAGCGCGCGGTGGCCGCCTCCACTCCGTACGCCGATGAGCTCACCCGGGCGGTGACGGCGGTGGCCACCCGGTCCAACGCCAAGCACCCGCTCACCACCGAGAACCCGAACGCCACCCGCGCCGCGATCCTGCTGGTGACGGCGGACCGCGGTCTGGCCGGCGGTTACTCGACCAACGCCATCAAGGCCGCGCTGTCGCTCGCCGAGCGCCTGCGCGCCGAGGGCAAGGACGTGGTGACCTACATCGTCGGCCGGAAGGGTGTCTCGTACTACACCTTCCGCAACCTGACGGTGGGGAACTCGTGGACGGGTTTCTCGGACAAGCCGACCTACGGTGACGCGAAGATGGTGGCGGCCGAGCTGATCGAGGCCTTCACGGCCGAGACCGGCGGTGTGGACGAGCTCCACCTGATCTCGACCGAGTTCGTGTCCATGCTGACGCAGAACGCGGTCGAGGCACGGCTGCTGCCGCTGAAGCTGGACGAGGTCCAGCTCAGCGACCAGTCGTCGGCCAAGTCGGAGATCTTCCCGCTGTACGACTTCGAGCCGTCGGCGGAGGGCGTCCTGGACGCGCTGCTGCCGCGGTACGTCGAGAGCCGGATCTACAACGCGCTGCTGCAGTCGGCCGCTTCCGAGCACGCCGCCCGCCGCCGCGCGATGAAGAGCGCGACGGACAACGCCGGCGAGCTCATCAAGTCGCTCACGCGGCTTGCCAACTCGGCCCGCCAGGCCGAGATCACCCAGGAAATCAGCGAGATCGTCGGTGGCGCCAACGCGCTCGCTGACGCGAGCCGCGGGAGCGAATGAGTATGACCACCACTGTTGAGCCGACCACGGCGACGGGCCGCGTCGCGCGGGTCATCGGCCCGGTCGTCGACGTGGAGTTCCCCGTCGACGCGATTCCGGACATGTACAACGCCCTGCACGTCGAGGTGGACAACCCCGACGGCACCGGCAAGAAGACCCTGACCCTCGAGGTCGCCCAGCACCTCGGCGACGGCATGGTCCGCGGCATCTCGATGCAGCCGACCGACGGCCTGGTCCGTGGTTCGCAGGTCGTCGACACCGGCGCGGCCATCTCCGTGCCGGTCGGCCAGATCACCAAGGGCAAGGTCTTCAACGCCCTCGGCGACGTGCTGAACGTGGACCAGGCGGAGTTCGACAAGCAGGTCGAGGTCCGCTGGCCGATCCACCGCAAGGCCCCGGAGTTCAAGGACCTCGAGTCCAAGACCGAGATGTTCGAGACCGGCATCAAGGTCATCGACCTCCTCACCCCGTACGTCCAGGGTGGCAAGATCGGTCTGTTCGGTGGTGCCGGTGTCGGCAAGACCGTTCTGATCCAGGAGATGATCTACCGCGTCGCCGAGAACTTCGGTGGTGTGTCGGTGTTCGCCGGTGTCGGCGAGCGCACCCGTGAGGGCAACGACCTCATCGACGAGATGGTCGACTCGGGCGTTCTGGACAAGACCGCGCTGGTCTTCGGCCAGATGGACGAGCCGCCGGGCACCCGTCTGCGCGTCGCGCTGTCCGCGCTGACCATGGCGGAGTACTTCCGTGACGTCGAGAAGCAGGACGTGCTCCTCTTCATCGACAACATCTTCCGGTTCACCCAGGCCGGTTCCGAGGTGTCGACCCTGCTCGGCCGCATGCCCTCCGCGGTGGGCTACCAGCCGAACCTGGCCGACGAGATGGGCCTCCTGCAGGAGCGCATCACCTCGACCCGCGGTCACTCGATCACCTCGATGCAGGCGATCTACGTCCCCGCGGACGACCTGACCGACCCGGCCCCGGCCACCACCTTCGCCCACCTGGACGCGACCACCGTTCTGTCGCGCCCGATCTCGGAGAAGGGCATCTACCCGGCCGTCGACCCGCTGGACTCCACGTCCCGCATCCTCGACCCGCGGTACATCGCGCAGAACCACTACGAGACGGCCGTCCGTATCAAGGGGATCCTGCAGAAGTACAAGGACCTCCAGGACATCATCGCGATCCTCGGCATCGACGAGCTGTCCGAAGAGGACAAGATCACGGTGCACCGTGCGCGTCGCATCGAGCGCTTCCTCTCGCAGAACACCTACGTGGCGAAGCAGTTCACCGGTGTCGAGGGCTCGACCGTGCCGCTGTCGGAGACCATCGAGGCCTTCAACTCGATCGCGGACGGCAAGTACGACTCCGTCCCGGAGCAGGCCTTCTTCATGTGCGGTGGCATCGAGGACCTCGAGAAGAACGCCGCCGAGCTGGCGAAGAAGTAATCGCGGCCGGTAGCAGCTGAGTGACCGTGAGGGGTGGCCCCCGAGCCTGGGGTCCACCCCTCGCGTCGCATCGGCTGTGATTCCGGTCAAATCCGTGCCGCCGGTTTCATGCCGGGGGCGCGGGGCCGTTATTCTTACCGAAACTCCCGAGTAATCGGGCGTTGCATGAGCCTAGGAGCCCACGTTGGCTGAGCTGCACGTCGAGCTGGTCGCAGCCGACCGCAAGGTGTGGTCCGGTGCGGCCACCATCGTCGTCGCCCGTACGGCCTCCGGTGACACCGGCATCATGCCGGGCCACACCCCGGTGCTGAGCGTGCTGGAGACCGGCCCGGTCACCATCCGCACGGTGGACGGCGGGACCGTGATCGCCGCTGTGCACGGCGGCTTCATCTCCTTCGCCGACAACAAGCTGTCTCTGCTCGCGGAGATCGCCGAGCTGGCGGACGAGATCGACGTCGCGCGTGCCGAGCGCGCACTGGAGAAGGCCAAGTCGGACCTGGACGAGCACGCCGAGCGGCGCGCCGAGGTCCGTCTGTTCGCGGCGCGCGGCCTCAAGGCCCACGCCTGAGTGTGCCGGACCCCGGCTTGGCGGGGTCGACCGACGGTCCCGGGGACGCGCGAGCGTGACCCCGGGACTGTCGTCGTAGTTGGTAGGTCAGCGCGGTCGCTTCATACGACCGTAACGGGGAACGCGGGTAGCGAGGAGGTAGGTGAGCATGGTCCTCGCGCTTGTGGTGTGTGCGGCGGTCGTGGCGCTGGGAGTGATCGGCCTGATGGCCTTCGCCGTGCGCCGCCGCCTGATCCAGCGGGTCGGCGGCACGTTCGACTGCAGCTACCGGCTCAAAATGCCCGCCGACGCCTCGACGCAGCCCGACCTCGACGAGAACGGCAAACCCACCTCAGCCCCGGTCCCCCCGACCGACGGCAAGGGGTGGGTTTTTGGTATCGGCCGGTACAGCGGCGATTCGATCGAATGGTTCCGGGTCTTCTCGTACGCCCCGCGCCCGCGCAAGGTGCTGCCGCGCCGGGAGATCGAGGTGCTCGGCCGGCGCTACCCGGAGGGCCAGGAGGAGCTGGCGCTGCTCTCCGGCTCGGTGGTGCTGCGCTGCCTGCACAACGGGGCGCCGCTGGAGCTGGCGATGAGCGAGGACGCGCTCACCGGCTTCCTGGCCTGGCTGGAGGCCGCCCCGCCCGGCCAGAGGGTTAACGTCGCCTAACCCGTCGGGCTAGGGTGGCCGCATGGTCAATCTGACGCGCATCTACACCCGTACCGGGGACGACGGCACCACCGCGCTCGGCGACATGAGCCGGACCACCAAGACCGACCCGCGGCTGATGGCGTACGCCGACGCCAACGAGGCGAACGCGGCGATCGGGGTGGCGGTGGCGGCCGGTTCGCTGGCCGAGGACGTGGTGGCCGTGCTCACCCGGGTCCAGAACGACCTGTTCGACGTCGGCGCCGACCTGTCCACCCCCGTGGTCGAGGACCCGAAGTACCCGCCGCTGCGGGTGCTGCAGTCCTACATCGACCGGCTGGAGGGGGACTGCGACCACTACCTGGCCCAGGTGGAGAAGCTGCGCAGCTTCATCCTGCCCGGCGGCACGCCGGGCGCGGCCTTCCTGCACCTGGCCTGCACGGTGGTGCGGCGGGCCGAGCGTTCCACCTGGGCGGCGATCGCGGAGTACGGGGACTCGGTCAACCCGCTGACCGCGAAGTACCTCAACCGGCTCTCCGACCTGCTGTTCATCCTGGCCCGGGTGGCCAACAAGGAGTGCGGCGACGTGCTCTGGGTGCCGGGGGAGAACCGCTAGGAGACCTTCTCCGGGGCCTGCCGCTCGACCACCCGGCCGTCCACCACGGTGACGCCGGCCGGCGGCTCCTTGGGCCAGATCGAGAAGCAGCCGGCCACGATCACGTTGACGACGGCCGCGATGCCGAGCTTCCAGTACCACTGGGCGAAGGTGCCGAAGTGGGCGGCGCCCGCGGAGAGCGGCACCAGCAGGGTGATCAGGGTCAGGGTGATCGCGGCCGAGACCACGGTGCGGCCCGCGACCTGCCACTCGTACCTGGTCCGCTCCGGGCCGTACTTCGGCGAGGGCAGCGGCTTGGGGCCGCCGGCGAAGCGGTGCAGGAAGTGCCGGTCGGCCCAGGCGACCAGGGAGGGGCCGTAGCCGACCGAGAAGCCGGCGTAGCTCGCGGCCAGGGCGTGCGTCCAGCCGGCCTCGGCGCCGCCCCGGAGGTTCAGCACGGTGAGGGCGTACAGCGCGAGGTCCACCACCGGCAGGCCGATCAGCAGCGCGGTGCTGGTGCGGCGCCGGCGCAGCAGGTAGCGGACGGAGAGGGCGAGGCCGAGCACGATCCACCAGGAGATCTCGGCGGCGACGATGAGGGTGACGATCACGTTCTGCTCCTGGACGGTCGGCGGTGCTTCCAGCCTCGTGCGCGGGCGCGCCGGTGTCGTCGTCGTGCGGTGCCGTCCGGGGCTGCATCTTTCGATGTAGCGGGCCTCGTCCCCGGTCCGGAGTCCGCCGCCCGGCCGGAATGATGTGATGGGTGCCGTGCGCAGACCGACCCTCTCCCCGCGGCAGCTGGACCGAGCGATCGCCCTCTGTGGGGTGCTCGGCGGCTCGGTGCTGATCGCCTTCCGGGTGTACGACAACTCCTCGGACGTGCCGCCATGGGTCGTCCTGCCGCCGATGCTGGTGATGGCGGCGCTGGAACTGTTCCGGCGCACCCGGCCGATCGTGACGGTGAGCGTCGGCGGGCTGGTCTTCGTGGCGAGCATCCTCTCCGGCGCGTTGCTGGCCACCACGATCATGTACACCGACCTGCTGTACGCGGCGGTGATCTACGGCAGCCCGCGGATGTCGCGGACCCTGCACCTGACCGGCGCCGCCTCGGTGCTGGTGCTGAGCACGCTGGTGCTGATCGTCGCGGACGCCCCGTCGGCGCTGGCGGTGGTGGTGGTCGCCGCGTTGGTGTTCCTGGCCCCGGTCTGGACCGGCGACGTGGTGCGCAAGCACCGGAAGGAAGCCGAGACCGAGCGGCTGCGGGCCGAACAGACCGCGCTGCTCTCGGAGATGGACCGGCGCGAGGCGGTCGGTGCCGAACGGGCGAGGATGGCACGGGAGTTGCACGACGTGGTGGCCAACCACCTGTCGGCGATCGCGATCCACGCCACCGGCGCGCAGTCGGTGGCCAGGCGGCGACGACTGGCCGAGGACGATCCGCTGGTGGAGGTGCTGGCCGTGATCCGGGAGAACAGCGTCCAAGGATTGGCCGAAATGCGTCGCATGATCGGACTGCTCCGGGACAGCGGCGGGGGAGAGGCCGACGAGTCCTACGCGGCGCCCGACCTGGCCGCGGTGGACGCCCTGCTGGCGAAGGCCCGGGCGGCCGGGCAGGACGTGGGGCTGGAGTTCGAGCTGACCGAGGACGGCGAGCGCGGCGAGGTCCCGGTGCCGGTCGGGCTGGCCGCGTACCGGATCGTCCAGGAGTCGCTGACCAACGTGCTCAAGCACGCCGGGCCCGGGCTGGTCACCCTGCGACTGGAGTTCGGGCCCGAGGAGCTGCGGATCGCCGTCGACAGCCCGTACCGGGGCGGGCCGGGCCGCGAACTGCCCGGCGCCCGGGCGGGACTGGTGGGCATGGCGGAGCGGGCCGGGCTGCTCGGCGGCAGCTTCGAGGCCGGGCCGCGGGACGGTGGGTGGAGCGTGCGCGCGGTGCTGCCGCGCGGCCGGGAGAGCGAGGGACGGGCATGACGATCCGGGTACTGGTGGCCGAGGACCAGGCGGCGGTACGGGCCGCGCTGGTGATGATCCTGCGGGCCGAGCCCGGGTTCGAGGTGGTCGGGCAGGCCGCCGACGGCGAGGAGGCCGTCCGGCTGGCGCTGGAGCTTCGGCCGGACGTGGTGCTGATGGACGTGCAGATGCCCCGGCTGGACGGCGTCTCGGCGACCCGGCAGGTGGTCGCCGCCGGGGCCGCCCAGGTGCTGGTGCTGACCACCTTCGACCTGGACGAGTACGTCTACGGCGCGCTGCGGGCCGGGGCGGCCGGGTTCCTGCTCAAGGACCTGGAGGCGGACACCCTGATCGAGGGCATCCGCACGGTGGCCCGCGGGGACGGCATGCTGGCGCCCTCGGTGACCAGGCGGCTGATCGGCGTCTTCGCCCGCCCGGAGCGGCAGGTCGGGCCCGAGGCGAGGGCGGCGGTGGCCGGACTGACCGCCCGTGAACGGGAGGTGCTGGCCTGCATCGGGTCGGGGCTGTCCAACGGGGAGATCGCGAGCCGGCTGGAGATGGCGGAGGCGACCACCAAGACCCACGTCAGCCGGATCCTGGCGAAGCTGCGGCTGCGCAGCCGGGTGCAGGCGGCGATCCTGGCCCAGGATCTCGGTCTGACCATCTGAACCGTCTGAACCGTCCGGGCCGTCCGGGCCGTCTGACCGGCGTCCTGAGCGACTGACCAGGTCGGTTGCAGATCACACTCCCGATTGCTACTGCGCGGACGGTTCGGGCACTAGAGTCCCGGAATTGAGCGATGCGGCTCTCTCGGGCGGCGACCCCTGCCCTGAGCCGCCTTCAGGGCCCGCCCGCGGGGCGGCGACGGCATCGGGAGACCCAGCCATGAGCAATGCGTCCAGCAAGCAGATCGCCGTGATCGGTGCCGGCCTGATGGGCGCCGGCATCGCCCAGGTGTCCGCGCAGGCCGGCCACCCGGTGGTGCTGCGGGACGTCACCGAGGAAGCGCTGCAGCGCGGTCTCGCCGGCATCCGTGCCTCGTACGAGAAGTTCGTCGCCAAGGGCAAGCTGAGCGCCGAGGACGCCGAGGCCGCGCTGGGCCGGATCACCACCACCACCGACCTGGGCGCCGTCGCCGAGGCCGACATCGTGGTCGAGGCCGTGTTCGAGCAGCTGGACGTCAAGGAGGCCGTCTTCCGCGAGCTGGACAAGCTCGCCAAGGACGGCGCCGTGCTGGCCTCCAACACCTCCGCCATCCCGATCACCCGGATCGCCGCCGCCACCGAGCGCCCGGAGTCGGTCGTCGGGGTGCACTTCTTCTCGCCGGTCCCGATGATGAAGCTGGTCGAGCTGGTCCGCGGCTACAAGACCAGCGACGAGACGCTGGCCGTCGCCCGCGCCTACGCCGAGGGTGTCGGCAAGGAGGTCGTGGTGGTCAACCGCGACGTGGCCGGCTTCATCACCACCCGCCTGATCACCGCGCTGGTCGTCGAGGCCGCCAAGCTGTACGAGTCGGGCGTGGCCACCGCCGAGGACATCGACACCGCCTGCCGGCTCGGCTTCGGCCACGCGATGGGCCCGCTGCAGACCGCCGACCTGACCGGCGTGGACATCCTGCTGCACGCCGCCCGCAACATCTACACCGAGACCCAGGACGAGAAGTTCGCCGCCCCGGAGATCATGGCCCGCATGGTCACCGCCGGCGACCTCGGCCGCAAGAGCGGCCGCGGCTTCTACCCGTACGAAGGCAAGTGAGCCGACAAGGCTGAACGACCTGGCGGGCCGTGCGATCGGAGCATCGTACGGCCCGCTGTGCCGGGGGGTGAGTTTCCTCACGCCGGGTGCCGCAGACGGGTGATTTGGGCGGTAATCGAGCGTAGGTGTGGAGAGTTCCTGCGTATATTCCCTCGGACGAGTGAAGTTGCTTCAGATCGGGGCGGAAACCAGCAACCTGCGGCGTTGCTCCACCGTCAGATGAGGGAACCCGGCATTCCGACCGGGGCCGGGTGCGAGCCGAGCCGTCACCGGCGTTCCGCCCGGGAAGTCCCACCCCGATTCAGCGGCCACCCCGCTGCCGAGCCCGTCGCGGCCGGGGCGGGCCAACCCGACCAGGCCACCCAGGCGAAGGAGGAGAGCATGCGCATCACCGGCGACCACACGGCGCTGGCCATCGAAGGCCGCCTCGACGTGCGCACCGCCGCCGACGCGCGGGCCCGGCTGCACCAGGCCGTGGACGGCGGCCTCGGCGACCTCGTGCTCGACCTCGGTCGGCTGGAGTTCTGGGACGCCACCGGCCTCGGCGTGATCATGGGCACCCACCGGCGGGCCGGCCGGATCGGCCGCCGGCTCGTGCTGCGCTCCGTCCCCGCACAGCTCCAGCGGCTCCTGGTGGCGACCAAGCTGCACCGCATCCTGGCCGTCGACGGCGGCGTCGCCGAGGCGCACGTCCTCTAGCCGTCACACCTGCCCCGCACCCGCCCGCACTGCGCGGGCGGGCCCGGATGTGCGAGAGTCTGCCCGTCAGAAGACGGCCGCCCGGGGCCAGCCCGCGGCCGCGACCGAAACGTGTGCCGCCCGGCGCGGGGCGCCGGCGGCCGAGCACGATGCGGAGCAGAACGTGGCACAGCCAACCGGGGAGTTCCGGCAGGAGGCCGTCCGCACCCGCGGCGGGGAGCTGGTCTCCGGTGGCCTGCTGGTCGGCGTCGGAGCCCCGGACGGCTCCGAGGCCAGGCCCTGCCCGGAGGAGTGGCGCCCCCGCCCGCGCCGGATCGAACGCAGCGAGCCCGCCCGCGGCCCGGTCGGCGGCGTCGGCCGCGCCGTCGGCCCGCTCGCCCTCGGCGCCGGGCCCACCGACCTGCCGCTGCTCGACCGCGAGGCCGACATCGCCGAACTGCTCGGCCTGCTCGCCGAGGGACGCTCGATACGCCTGGTCGGCCAGGCCGGCTCGGGCCGCAGCACCCTGCTGTCGGCCGTCGCCGAGGCCGCGGCCGACCTCGCCCCCGGCGGCGTCGTCCAGCTGTGCGGACACCGCCGCACCGCCGCCGACCTCCTCCAGGACCTCTTCGCGGCCACCCACCACGCCCCCGGCCACCGGCCCGACCCCGGCCAGCTGGCCGCCCACCTCGCCGGGATCCGCGCCGTCGTCGTGATCGACGAGGCCGAGCCGACCGGCGCCGAGCTGGAGGAGCTGCTTGCCGCCGCCCCCGGCTGCGCCTTCCTGATCTCGGTCGCCCCGGACAACCCGCCGCTGCCGGGCGACTCCCGCATGCGGGACCACGCCGTCGCCGGGCTCTCCCGCCCCGCCTGCCTCACCCTCGCCGCCCGGCTCGCCGGACGGCCCCTGGACGTGGCCGAGAAGGCCTGGGCGGTCGACCTCTGGTTCGAGTCCGAGGGCCTGCCGCTGCGCTTCGTGCAGGCCGCGGCGCTGCTGCGTCAGCGGGACGTCTCGGTGGACGCGCTGGTCGCCGCCGAGGACGACCGGCTGGACGTCTTCGGCGCGGTCGAGGAGCCCGTCCACGACCCCGACCCGGCGGTGCGCGAGAACGCGCTGCGCCGCACCGTCCCGCTGCCCTCGGTCGCCGAGAGCGCCTCGCCCGCCGTCCGGCTCGCCGAGGGCCTGAGCGAGCCCGCGCAGGCCGTGCTGCGGCTCGCCGTGGCGCTCGGTGGCGAGTGCCCCACCGCGCCCCACCTGCCCGCGCTGATCGACGTCGGCCAGGGCGAGAGCGCACTGGCCGAACTCGCCGACGCCGGGCTGGCGGTGTCCATCGGCGGGCACCACCGGCTCACCGCCGGGGCGCTGGACCTGCTCGCCCCGCACTGGCCGGCCCGCGGCTGCGTGGACGGCGCCGCCCAGCACTTCGCCTGGTGGGTCGGGCACAGCTCGGTCTCGCTGGAGCAGATCGCCGCCGAGGCCGAGGTGGTCATCGGCGTGCTGCTGGCCGACCGGAACTCCGGCCGGCACGAGGCGGTGGTTCGGCTGGCCCGGGCGGCGGCGCCCGCGCTGGCGCTGGCGCTGCGCTGGGGCGCGTGGGAGCGGGTGCTGCAGCTGGGCCTGGAGGCGGCCCGGCGCACCGGAGCGACGGTCGACCAGGCCTGGTTCCACCACGAGCTGGGCGTGTACGCGATCTGCGTCCAGCAGCCGTCCCGGGCGATCGCCGAGCTGGAGACCGCGCTCACCCTGCGAGCCTCCGCCGGGGAGCAGCGCGGGGTCGCCGCGGCGCGCCGGATGCTCGACCTGCTGCGTGCCGACGGCCGGCAGCTGCCCGCCGCCGCGGTCGCGGCGGCACCGGGCCGCGGGCCGGTGATCCGCAAGATCGCCGCCCGGGTGCCGGCCGGCCTGAAGGCCCGGGCCGGGAAGCGGCGCCGGGTGGTGGTGGCCTCCGCGGCCGTGCTCACCTTCGGGGTGCTCGGCACGGCGGTGGCGATGAGCATCACCGGGCCCGACGAGCACAAGGGGAACGACCCGCACGGGCGCTTGGACGACGTCGGCGACACCGGTAACGCGCCGATGCCGCTGCCGTCCGCCAGCAGCAGCCCGGGGACGGCCGGTACGGGCGGGACCGAGCCGGCCAGCCCGGCGGGGACGGAGACCAGCCCGGGGCCCTCGGCCAGCGGCAGCGCGTCGCACTCGCCGAGCGCCTCGCCGACCAGGAAGCCGAGCTCCTCGCCGGGGGCCACCGGGTCGGGTGCCCCGCAGCAGCCGCAGCCGCAGCAGCCCGCACCGGGGCAGCCGCAGCCGCCGGTGCAGCAGCCGGGGCAGCCGCAGCCGCCTCAGCCGCCGGGGTCGCAGTCCTCGCCGTCGGCACCGAGCCACACGGATTCGGCGTCGCCCACCAGCCCGAACACGTCACCGCCGACGACGCCACCGTCCCCATCGGCCACGGCACCGTCCGGGACGGGCTCTCCGACCCCTGCGAAGGGCTGAGCGATCAGAACAGCTTGAGCTTGTCGTCGTCGATGCCGCGCAGCTCGTCGTAGTCCAGCACCACGCAGCCGATGCCCCGGTCAGTGGCCAGGACGCGAGCCTGGGGCTTGATCTCCTGCGCGGCGAAGACGCCCTTGACCGGGGCCAACAGCGGGTCCCGGTTGAGGAGTTCGAGGTAGCGGGTGAGCTGCTCGACGCCGTCGATCTCGCCGCGGCGCTTGATCTCGACGGCCACCGTGGCGCCGTCGGCGTCGCGGCAGAGGATGTCGACCGGGCCGATCGCGGTCGGGTACTCGCGGCGGATCAGCGACCAGCCGGTGCCGAGCACCTCCATCCGGTCCGCGAGCAGCTCCTGGAGGTGTGCCTCGACGCCGTCCTTGATCAGGCCGGGGTCCACCCCGAGCTCGTGGGAGGAGTCGTGCAGCACCTCCTCCAGCGTGATGATGAGCTTCTCGCCGGCCTTGTTCTCCACCGTCCAGACCCCGTCGGCCTCCTTGAGGGCGCACGGCGGGGACATCCAGTTGAGCGGCTTGTAGGCGCGGTCGTCGGCGTGGATGCTGACGCTGCCGTCGGCCTTGACCAGGATGAGCCTGGTGGCGGAGGGCAGATGGGCGGAGAGCCGACCGGCATAGTCGACTGAGCAGCGGGCAATTACGAGACGCACGGTCGACCACGCTAGCCCACCGGGGCCAGTTGATGCGATTCCGCGACGACCGGGTGAAGAAACCGCGAACCCCGCGAACATGGAGGTTCGGCGGTCCCGCCACCGTCCGTCGTGCTCTGGCGCCCACGCCATCAGGTCGCTACGGTGTGTGACGGCACGGCTGCGGGCTTGTGTCAACGGGGATGGAGACTTCAGATGAACGATCCGACAGGATCTGGCCATTCTGGTGCACCACCGCGTATTTCCGGAGCAATCCCCAGGAACGACCAGCCTGCTCCGCCGTTGACTGCCACGCTGTTCTGACGCGGTCGGTGTCCGGGACGTCACGTCCCGTGGTGCCTCCGCCTTCGCAAACGGTGCCGGAAACGCCCGTCCCACGGTGTTCCGGACATCACCTGCGATTTCGCCCACCCTCACTGTGAGCTTGGACTACGCATGACCACCCGGGCGCCGCGCGGGTGGACCGTGAGAGGAGAATCCATGTCGCTCGACGTCTCACCGGCCCTGCTGGAGAAGGCTGAGCGGGGCGAGGTCGACGAGCGGGAATTCGTCGACTGCGTCCGCGTCTCGCTGCCGTACGCCTGGGACCTGATCAGCTCGCTGGTCGCCCAGGCGAAGGTCGACGGCACCGACTTCGCCGACAACCAGGTACCGCCGCCCAGCGAGCAGGCCCGCGGCCAGCTGCTGCGCGCCCTGGCCAGCGATGCCATCCGGGGCGCCCTGCAGCGCCACTTCGGGGTGCGGCTGGCGTTCCAGAACTGTCACCGGGTGGCGGTGTTCCTGCCGTCGGAGGCCAACGAGGCGCGCTACGGCCGCTTCACCTCCGTCCGGGAGCAGCTGCTCAACCAGTCCGAGGAGCTGCGGGACTGCTGAGCCCGGCGGTGCCGGCCGCCCCCGTCCCCCGGTGCGGGGGGAGGGGCGGCGGCCAGGCCCGGTCTCAGGCGAGCTGCGGCAGCACCTCGGAGCCGAGCCGGGCGATGTTGTGCAGGGTCGCCTCGCGGTCGCCGCTGCCCTCCGCGAGCAGGGCGAACCGCCGGACGCCGGTGCGCTCGGCGGTGGCCAGCAGCCGGTCGGCGCACTGCTTCGGGGTGCCCACCGCGTGCAGGTCGCAGAGGAGTTCGGTGTACTGGTGCGGGTCGCGCATCTTCCGCTCGCGGCCGTCCACGGTGCGGTGCGCGCCCAGCCCGTACTCGAACCAGCCGGGCATCGCGTTCAGCAGGGTGGCCCGGGCCTGCGCGGCGCGGTCGTCCACCTGGGCCACCCCGGCCGCGACGTGCTGGCGGCTGATCCGGCGCAGCTGCTCCTCGCCGCGCCCGGCGGCCAGCCAGGCGGCGCGGTAGAGCTCCAGCATCCGCAGCTTGTCGTCGTCGCCGGAGTGCATGCCGAGCAGCATCGGCAGGCCGCGCTCGGCGGCCAGTCGGACCCCGTTGGGCGAGGTGCAGGCGACCACCACGGGCGGGCCGGCCACCGGCCGTCCGGCGGCGGTGAGTTCCTCGCCGGGCCCGTCGACGTCCTGGCGCTGACGCGGGAGGCGCACCGGGCGGGAAGGCTCGTCCAGGCCGAGCCAGCTACCCAGGCCGGGGCGCCGCAGCGACTCGGTGGCCTGCGGCACCACCGGCACCTCGGGGAAGGAGAACTGCGGGCCGTCCGCGCCCACCCGGGAGCCGCGCAGCCAGCGCAGCAGCAGGTCCAGTCGCTCCGGGAAGCCGTTCTCGAAAGCGTCCACGCCGCTGCCGAAGACGTCCAGGTCGATCCACGGCCCGCCGCGGCCGACCCCGAGCGTGAAGCGCCCGCCGGAGGTGAGGTGCAGCAGCGCGGCCTGCTCGCCGAGCGCCACCGGGTGGCTGGTGGAGAGCACGCTGACGGCGGTGCCGACGCCGATCCGGCGGGTGCGGCCGAGCAGCAGCGCGGCCAGTGTCGCGGCGTTCGGGCAGACCCCGTACGGGACGAAGTGGTGCTCGGCCAGCCAGACGCTGTCCAGGCCCGCGCGTTCGGCCTCGACGGCGGCCCGGACGGTGCGCTCCAGCGCCTCGCCGTGGGTCTGCCCGGGGAACTGCGCGGACAGCAGGAAGGCGCCGACCCGGACCGGGGCGGTGTCCGGTGGCAGCGTGCCGGTGAGCTGTGCGGCGCTCAGCGGTTCGCCCGCGACGGCGGTCAGCGGCGGCACGGTGGTCAGCACCGGGCCTGGGGCGGGCGGCCGGACGCCGACGGGCCGACGGGTCTCGGCGCGGGGGCTGGTCTTGGTCATCGGGGGCCTCCTCGGGTGCACGCAGGGTCTGCGAGCCCCGCCTGTTCCCTTCGTGGGTATCCGATGTCATGTGCCAATGGCACGCGGAACCCTGAATTTCGCCGATGGTCGGGTGGATCTCGGCAAAAACGCGGGACCACCGGCCGAACCCGTGATAGAGGCCGTTCAAAGAGGTCGGGCACCACCTGGCCCGTCCCTCGGGCCCCTGCCGGGCCCGAGGGGCAGGCCATAGGCTGGAACGACTTCGAGCCCCCGGAAGAGAGGCAGTCCGCCGTGCCCCGCCGCAACCGGATCAAGATCGCCGCCCCCCGCGAGAGCGCCGAACCGACCGCCCCGCGCGGCGGATCGCTGCGCCGCACCGAGCACTACCAGGGCGAGGACTGGGTGGTCCAGACGGTCGCCGGCACCTCGGGCCGGCACTACCGCTGCCCGGGCTGCGACCAGGAGATCCCGTCCGGGGTGGGCCACGTGGTGGCCTGGCCGATGCACGGCGCCGGGGTGGACGACCGGCGGCACTGGCACCGCGCGTGCTGGGGGGCGCGTGAGCGCCGGGCCGCCAACATCCTGCGAGGCCGCGGCGCTCCGCGCTACTGACCACCCCCCGAGGTGCCGAACTCCCTCACGCGTCGCGGTTCTTGAGCACCAGTGCGCCGCCGACCAGGGCCGCGGCGGTCCAGGCCAGGCAGATCACGAAGCCCGCCCACGGTCCGTACGGCTGGCCGTTCTGCTCGTACACCAGCAGCATCCGCGAGCCCGCGTAGTCCGGGAAGTAGTGGGCCAGGGTCTTGACCTTCGGCACCGCCGAGAGGATCGGCGAGAGCAGGAAGAAGAACGGCACCAGCACGCCGAGGGCGAGCGTCTGGTTGTGCAGCATGGCGGTGACGCCGGCCGAGAACAGGCAGAGCATCGTCAGGTACAGCGCGGCGCCGAACACCGCGCGCAGCACGTGCGGCTCGCCGAGGGTGGTGGAGTGCGTGCCGAGCAGGGACTGGCCGACGAAGAAGGTGACGAAGGCGGTCACCAGCGAGACCGTCAGGGCCAGCGCGCCGAGCACCGTCGCCTTGCCGGTGAGCAGGGTGCCGCGCTGCGGGACGGCGGCCAGGGTGGCCCGGATCATGCCGCTGCTGTACTCGTTGCCGATCGCCAGCACGCCGAAGACGATGATGGCCAGCTCGCCGAGCATGATGCCGGAGAAGGCCGTCCCGGTGGCGTCGAAGGTGGCCTGCTCGTGGCGCCGGAACTCGGTGAAGTTGCTGTTGGTGAGCAGGGAGAGCAGCGCGCCGATGCCCACGGTGACCACGAAGGTCAGCACGAGGGTCCAGACGGTGGAGCGGACGCTGCGGATCTTCGTCCACTCGGAGCGCAGGATCGCCGGGAAGGACGTCATCTCAGTTCTCCTCCTGCCGCACCGCGGCGGCCGGCCGCTTGCCGTCCGCCTTCCAGCCGGCGCCCCAGGGGCCGGGCGCGCCGGCCGCGTCCCGGCCCGGGCCGTCGCCCGCGTGGTACTCCACCGCGTCCGCCGTCATCTGCATGAACGCCTCCTCCAGCGAGGCCTGCTGCGGGCTGAGCTCGTGCAGCACCACGCCGTGCGCCGCGACCAGTTCGCCGAGGTTCGCGATGTCGCCGTCGACCACCTCGTAGGAGCCGTCCGGGCCCGGCTCGTGCCGCAGGCCGGCCGCGGCCAGCACGTCGAGCAGCCGCTCGGGCTGCGGGCTGCGCATCCGTACGGCGGAGCGGGAGTTGCGCCGGATGAACTCCGGCATCGGCAGGTCGGCGAGCAGCCGGCCCTTGCCGATGACCACCAGGTGGTCGGCGGTGACGGCCATCTCGCTCATCAGGTGGGAGGAGACGAAGACCGTGCGGCCCTCTCCGGCCAGGCGCTTCATCAGGTTGCGGATCCAGAGGATGCCCTCCGGGTCCAGGCCGTTGACCGGCTCGTCGAACATGACGATCTCCGGGTCGCCGAGCAGGGCGGAGGCGATGCCCAGGCGCTGGCCCATGCCGAGCGAGAAGCCGCGGGCCCGCTTGCGGGCGACCGGGGTGAGGCCGACCAGGGCGAGCACCTCGTCCACCCGGCGCGCGGGGATCCGGTTGCTCTGGGCGAGCCAGAGCAGGTGGTCGCGGGCGGTGCGGCCGGGGTGGACGGCCTTGGCCTCCAGCAGCGCGCCGATGTACTTGAGCGGCTCGCTGAGCTGCCCGTAGTGCCTGCCGTCGATGGTGACCCGGCCGCTGGTCGGGCGGTCGAGGTCGAGGATCATGCGCATGGTGGTGGACTTGCCGGCGCCGTTGGGGCCGAGGAAGCCGGTGACCACCCCCTGGGGGACCTGGAAGCTGAGCCGGTCCACCGCGAGCGTCTTGCCGTAACGTTTCGTCAGGTCGTGCAACTCGATCATTCGCGCTCCCTTACTCCTTGTCAGGCTAGGACAAAGCGGATAACGCGGCCCGCTGAGTGGGCCCGCCGGGCGCACCGGAATACGGTGGGCGCATGAGTCAGCGAAGCGAGCGAATCAACGAGGTGGGCGCGTGAGTCAGCTCCCCTCCGCAGTGTCGGTCCGTGAGAGCGGAACCGGAACCCCTCTCGTGCTGCTGCACGCCTTTCCGTTGAACGCCTCGATGTGGTCCACCCAGCTGGACGCGCTGCCCGGCCTGACCGGGGACGAGGTCCGGGTGCTCGCCCCCGACCAGCGGGGTTTCGGCGGCACCGAACTGGGCTCCGACGAACCCTCGCTGGACCCGGTCGCCGACGACCTCGCGCTGCTGCTGGACGCGGCCGGGATCGACCGCGCGGTGGTCGGCGGGCTCTCCATGGGCGGCTACGTGGCTCTGGCCTTCGCCCGCCGCCACCCGGACCGGCTGGCCGGGCTGCTGCTGGCCAACACCCGGGCCACGGCCGACACCGACGCCGTCCGGGCCAACCGGGAGCGGATCGCCGCCGCCGTCACCGCCCGGAACAGCGTCCAGCTGCTGCTGGAGGAGAACGTGGCGGCCGGGCAGCTCGGGCCCGACTCGCAGCACCTGGTGGAGCGGGTCCAGGCGATGCTCGCCGCCGCGCCGCCGGCCTCCGTCGCCTGGGCCCAGCGGGCCATGGCGGCCCGCCCGGACTCCCTGGAGGTCCTGGCAGGGCTGCGGGTGCCGCTCTCGGTCGTCGCGGGCGCCCAGGACGCCCTGGTGGCCCCGGACGAGGCCGAACGGATGCTCCGGGCCCGCCCGGACGCGGAGCTGACCGTCGTCCCCGGGGTGGGCCACCTGAGCGCCCTGGAGGCACCCGGGGCGTTCGACGCCGCCGTCCGCCGGCTGCTCGCCCGGGTGGCCGCCGGATGACCCCTGACGCGGCGGGCTGGGACTTCTCCGCCCTGGAGGTGACCGGCCGGATGCCGGTGACCAACCGCGGCGAGGGGCTGGTCGAACTCACCCTGGAGCCGCTCGGCGAGGACTACTGGCTGCGCCCGGGGGAGACCTTCATCGTCACCTCGTACGGCGACTACGGGCCCGGGCACCCGTTCGAGGTGCAGTACTGGCCCGACTCGGTGTCGGTCTGGTGCACCTCATGGTTCGGCACCGTCTCGGACGACGAGGGCAACCAGCTCAGCAGCGGGCACCAGCGGCCCGACGGGGCCTACCCGAGGTAGTGACGACGGGAAAGCCGACAGGCCCTCACCCGGAAGGGTGAGGGCCCGTGGTGCTGCGGTCGCTCCGCACGACAGGGGCGCGTGCGGCGGGTCGTCAGCGCGACTGCTGGGCGGGCACGCCCATGGTGTCGTCGTTCGGCAGCGAGGCCGCGGCCACGGCCGCGCCGGTCAGCGTCGCCAGCATCTCGCGGACGTTGGTCAGCTGGGCGTTGATGCTGTCGCGACGGTTGGTCAGCGCCGCCAGCTCGCGCTCGGACTCGCTGCGGATGCGGTCCGCCTTGGCGTTGGCGTCCGCCACGATGTCCTCGGACTGGCGCTGGGCCGTCTCGACGGTCTGGCGGGCCCGGCGCTCGGCGTCGGTGCGCAGCTTCTCGGCCTCCAGGCGCAGCTGCTCGGCCCGGTGCTCGATCTCGGCCAGGCGCTTCTCGGCCTTGGCCTGACGGGCGGCCAGGTCACGCTCGGACTGCTCGCGGCGCTTGGCGAGGTTGGTCTCGAACTCCAGCGCGGCCTGAGCGGCCTTGGTGCGGGTCTCCTCGAAGAGGGCGTCCGCCTCCTCGCGCTTGTTCTGGGCGTCCTTGTTGGCCTCGGCGCGCAGCTGGGCGGAGTCGCTCTTGGCCTTGTCGACGATCCGCAGGCCCTCGTCCTCCGCCTTGGCCTTGCGGTCCTTGGCGTAGTTCTCGGCCTCGGTGCGGACCTGCTGGGCGGCGGCCTCGGCCAGCTCGCGGTGCTGCTCGGAGGCGCGGTGCGCCTCGTCGCGCAGGTCCTTGGCCTCCTCCTCGGCGAGCCGCAGGATCTTCTCGACCCGGGCGCCGAGGCCGGCGTAGGACGGCTCCGCATCGGCGACCGCCGCCTGGGCGGTCTGGGTCTCCAGGTGGAGCTCCTCGATGCGCTTCTCCAGCGCGCTGATCCGGGTCAAGGCACTGTCACGGTCGGCCACCAGCTTGGTGATCCGCTCGTCGACCTGGGCGCGCTCGTACCCACGGCGCACCAGGTCGAAGCCGTGAGGGGAGTGACTGTCGCTCATGGGACTCTGGGCTTCCTGTCGTCAAACCGCTGAGGTGGTTGAGGGAATCCTGACACGGTACCGGAGTGTCGACGGCGAAATGCCGTTCTCTCACGGACAATGACCGCCAATGTCCGCTCAATCGGGTGGTGCGTTCTTGGAGCGATTGCCACCCGACCGGGGGGAGCCAACTCCGGCACCGGCCTTGGCACCCCCGTCCTTCTTGCTGTTGCTTCCCCCGTTGGCCTGGGCGACCGGTGACGGCGCCTCGAAGGCCTCCAGCGCGGACAGGACGTCCTGGACCCTGGAGATCTCGGTGTTGATGTCCTTGCGGCGGCGCACCAACTCGTCCAGCTCGCGCCGGCCCTCGTCGGTGACCCGCTGGGCCTCCGCCTTCGCCTCGGCGACCAGCCGCTCGGCCTCCGCCTTCGCCAGCTCGATCTGCTCGTCGGCGGTGCGGTCGGCGTCCCGCAGCCGCTTCTCCGCCTCGGCGGCGGCGCCCTCCAGCCGCTCCTCGGCCTCGGTCTCGGCCGACTGCAGCTTGGCCTCGGCCTTCTCGATCAGCGCCTCGGCGCGGTCGGTGGAGCTGGCGAGCTTGGTCTCCGCCTCCTTGAGCAGGCCCTCGGCCTTGCGGACGGCGGAGAGCCGGACCTTGCTGGCCTCCGCGGAGGCCTCCGAGCTCAGCTCGCCGGCCCGCTCCTCGGCCGCCGCGACCAGGGCGGCGGCGCGCTCCTCGGCCTCGGCGACGGTGGCCACCGCCTGCTCCTCGGCCTCGGTCAGCTGTTCCTGGGCGGCCGTCACCAGGGCGTCCACCCGCTCGCCGGCCGACTTCATGGCCGCCGCGTTCTCCTTGCGGGCACGCTCGTGCAGTGCCTCGACCTCGGCGTCGGTGCGCTCGCGCAGCTCCTCCGCGCGCTCGCGGATGGCGGTGGCGTCCCGGCGGGCCTCGGCGAGCACCGCGTCGGCGTCGGAGCGGCCCTTCTCGACCTCGGCCTGACCGGCCGCCTCGCCGGCCGCGACCAGGCGGTCCGCCTCCTTGCGGGCGGCGGCGACCATCGCGTCCGCCTGCTCCTCGGCGGCGGCGGTGGTGGCCAGCGCGGTGGTCTGGGCGTCCTCGCCGAGCGCCTCGGCGTCCGCGAAGGCCTTCTCCAGGACGGATTTGGCCTGGTCGCGGGTGGCCTTGTCGAACTGCTCGGCGGCCTCCCGGGTCTCCGCGTCGTAGACATCGGCGCGGGCGTGGGTGGCGCTGTCGTACTCGTCGGCCAGGGCGCGGGTGGCGAGGGCGTACTCCTCGGCCTCCGCGCGCAGCCCGGCGGCCAGCTCCTCGGCGTCGGCGACCGTACGGGCGCCCTGGGCCTCGGCGTCGGCCACCGTCCGGGCGGCCTGCGCGTCGGCGTCCGCGCGCAGCTGTTCGGCGGTCTCCTGGGCGGCGCGCAGCTCGGCCTCGGCGTCGGCGCGCAGCTGCTCGTCGTAGGCCTGGGCCTCGGCGCGGCGGCGGCCCAGGTCGGCCTCGGCGGCCTCGCGCTCGGCGGCGAGCTCCAGCTCGGTCTGCTCGCGCAGAGCGGTGGTCTCGGCCTCGGTGCGGGCGCGCAGGTCTGCGGTCTCCCGGTCGGCCAGCTCGCGCTGCTCGGTGGCGTACTGGTCGGCCGCCTCACGCTGCTCGGCGGTCTCGCGCTCGGCCAGGTCGCGCTGGTCGGCGGTCTCCCGGTCGGCGAGCGCGCGGACCTCGGCGGCGTAGCCGTCGGCCGCCTCGCGCTGCTCGGTCGCGTACTCCTCGGCGGCCGTGCGCTGCTCGGTGGTCTCCCGATCGGCGAGGGCGCGGGTCTCGGCCGCGTCCCGCTCGGCCCGGTCGCGGGTCTCGGCGGCCTCCTGCTCGGCGGTGGCGCGCAGCGCGGCGATCTGCTCGGCGGCGGCCTCGTGCAGGCCGGCCACCGACTGGCGGACCTCGGCGGCCTCGTCCTCGGCGGCGGCGACCAGCTCGGCGCCCTCGGCCCGGGCGGCGGCGACCACGTCCTCGCCGTCGGCCGCGGCCTTCTCCAGGACGGCGGTGGCCTCGGCGCGGATGCCGTCGGCGGTGGCGCGGGCCTCGGACAGCTCGCGGCCCGCCTCGGCCCGGACCGTCTCGGCCTGCTCGTTGGCCAGCGCCAGTTCGGCGGCGGCCTTCTCGCGGGTGGCCTTGGCGTCCTGGGCGGCCTCGGCCCGGCGCTGCTCGGCGGCGGTACGGGCCTGTTCCAGCAGCTCGTCGGCCTCGGCACGGCGGTCGGTCGCGAACTGCTCGGCCTCGGCGCGCTGCTCACCGGCGTGCTGCTCGGCCTCGGTGCGGACGCGGTCGGCGTAGGCCTCGGCGCTCTCGCGCTGCTCGGTGGTCTCCTGCTGGGCGAGGGCGCGGAGCTCGGCGGCGGCCTGCTCGGCCTCGGCGCGCTGGGCGGCCGCGTACTGGTCGGCGCCCTCGCGCTGCTCGGCGGCGTACCGGTCGGCCGCCTCGCGCTGCCCGGTCGTCTCGGCCGCGGTGCGCTCGGCGAGCTCACCGGCGTGCTGCTCGGCCTCGGTGCGGACGCGGTCGGCGTAGGCCTCGGCGCTCTCACGCTGCTCGGTGGTCTGCTGCCGCGTCAGGGAGCGCAGCTCGGCCGTCTCGCGGTCGGCGCTCTCGCGCTGCTGGGCCGCGTACTGGTCGGCGGCCCCGCGGATCTCGGCGACGTGCTGCTCGGCCGCGGCGCGGACCTCGGCGGTCTCCTGGGCGGTGCGCTCGGTCAGCTCGGTGGCGGCCTGTTCGGCCTGCTCGCGGACGGAGCGGGCGGCGGCCAGCTGCTCGGCGGTCTCCTCGCGCTCGCGCTGCAGCCCGGTGGAGGCGGCCTCGTGCTCGCGCAGGCTCTCCTCGCGCAGCGCTTCGGCGGCGGCCTCGGCCTCGGCCCGGGTACGGGCGGCCTCGGTGTCGGCCTCGCTGCGCACCCGCTCGGCGTCGGCGACCGCGGCGCTCCGGACGGCGTTCGCCTCGGCCTGGGCGTCGGCGGTCAGTGCCTCCGCGGCGGCGCTCGCCTCGGTGCGCACCCGCTGGTCGAACTCGGCGGCGTCGCGCCGGAGTTCGGCGGTCTCGCGCTCGGCGGCGACCCGGTTCTCGGCGGCCGCGGCCTTGGCGGCGGCCAGGGCGTCCTGGCCCTGCTGCTCGGCGGCCGCGGTGATCTTCTCGGCCTCGGCGCGGGCCCGGGTCAGGGTCTGCTCGGCCCGCCCCTGGGTCTCGGCGGCCTGCTCCTGGGCCTGCTCGCGCAGCCGCTCGATCTCCCCGGCGGCGCCGGCGCGCAGCTCGTCCGCGTCGGCCTTGGCCCTGGTGAGCAGCTCCTCGGCGCTCTTCGCCGACTCCTCGATCTGCAGCACCGCCTGGCGGCGGGCCTCGCTGCGGGCGCGGTCGGCCTCGGCGGCGGCCTGGGCGCGCAGCTCCTCGGCCTCGGCCCGCAGCCGGGCCGCCTCGTCCTGCATCTGCTCGATCCGCTCGCGGATCGCGGCGGCGTCGTCCAGGGCGGCGTTCTGGGCCTGCTCGACGGCGGCCTGGGCCTGCTCGCGCAGCCGCTGCGCCTCGGCGCGGGCCTCGGCGCGGATCCGCTCGGCCTCGGCGGCGGCCTCCCCGCGGGTGACCTCGGCGTCCTGGTTGGCCTGGCCGAGCACCTCCTCGGCGGTCTTGGCGGCCTTGGCGAGGTGGACGGTGGCGTCCTTGGCGCCGGCCGCCCGGCCCGCCTCCTCGGCCTCGCCGCGCAGCCGCTGGGCGTCGGCCTCGGCCTGCGCCCGCAGCTCGGCCACGTCCCGTTCGGCCTGGGCGCGCAGCTCGGCGATCGCGGCCTCGGCCTCGGCCTTCAGCTGGGCGGCGACCGACTCGGCGGTGGCCCGCAGCCGCTCGCCCTCCTCGGCGGCGGCGGCCTTGGCGGCGTCCGCCTCGGCCTGCCGGGTGGCGGCCACGGCACGGACGGCCTCCGCCTCGGCGCGGATGGCCTCGGACTCCTTGGTGGCCTGGGCGACCAGCCGGGCGATCTCGGCCCGGGCGGTCTGCGAGCGCTGCTCGGTGGCGGCCTCGCCGTCGGCGACCTTGCGCTCGGCGGCGGCCTCGGCGTCGGCCTGGAGCTGCTCGGCGGCCTGCTCGGCCTGGGCGCGCAGCTCGGCGGCCTCCCGGCGGGTGCGCTCGGCCTCGGCGATCGCCTCGGCGCGCAGCCGCTCTATCTCGGCCTTCGCGGCGGCGAGCTGCTGCTCGGCGCGGGCCTGCTCGGCGGTGGCCTGCTCCTTGAGCCGGCCGATCTCGGCGTGGGCGACGGCCAGCTGCTGCTCGGCGGCGACATGGGCGGCGGCCAGCTCCTGCTGGGCCTGGCCGCGGGCGGCGTCCACGTCGGCGGCGGCCTGGGCACCGGCCTGCTGGGCCTGCTCGGAGGCGGCGCGCAGCAGGCGCTCGGCGTCGCTCTGGGCCCGCTGCAGGGCGGCCTCCGCGGCGGCCTGGGCCTCGCCGCGGGCGGCGTCCACATCGGCGGCGGTCTGGGCGCGGGCCTGGTCGGAGAGCGCGGCTGCCTCGGCACGGGCGGCGGCGACCATCCGCTCGGACTCGGCGCGGGCCTCCTGGAGCAGGCGTTGGGCCTCCTGCTCGGAGCCGGCCCGGGTCTGCTCGGCCCAGCCGTTGAGGTGCTGCTCGGCGGAGCGGCGCAGCTCGGCGAGCTCGTCCTCCAGCTGGCGGCGGCGGGCGGTGAGCTCGGCCTCCAGCCGGGCGGTGCGCTCGGCGGCCTCGGCCATGATCCGCTGGGTCGCGGCCTGGGAGTCGCGCAGCTGGCGCTCGGCGTCGGCGCGCAGCTGCTGGGCCTGCATCTCGGCGGTCCGGAGCATCTGCTCGGCCTGGCCGGAGACGGCGTCGAAGGCGCGCGGCTGGGCGAGCATGCGACGGGACTCGTGCAGCTTGGCCCGGAGCACCTCCACCTGGTAGGCGAGGTCCTCGGCATGCTCGACTGCCTTGTCCCGCTCCTTCCGAGTCCGACCCATCTCGGCCTCGAACTGGGAGAGGTGATCGTCAACCTCGTAGCGGTCGTTGCCCCGCACTCCGCGGTCCCATCCATCTCCTGGTCGCGTCCTCGACCCGGCCGGTTCCGGGCTCCCGTGTCCGGGGCGCCGGTCCGACTGGTCCTTGCATCCGCGGTCACCGGACGAACCCCCGCCAAGCCGGGGCCGTCCGCCGCGGTCGTCGGAATCCTCGGTGCGGGAGCGCGGGCGTGCCGCGTTCCCCCGTCCGGGTGGACTCCTGGGCGAACTCTTGCCTGTGGAGAATGGTGACAGATCCGTCTTGCGACTGTTCAGCCGTGCCCGCGTACTGGACTCCCCTGCGACGGGCCGACCACCGGAGGGCGGACAGGCCTGTCATCGGCCGTGCCCGTCGCCTCCGTTCCCCGGAGTCTTCGCGCACCTGGGCATTGTAGTGGGAGCGCACTGCGGGGGAATGGCCGCGTGGGGGTTTTCCGGCTGTCGGACCACGTTACTGACGGGTCGCTAGGGTCCCGCGCCGTGCTGCGGCCCCGCGCGGGCGGCGCCGCCGGGGGGTTTGAGGCGGCGCCACCAGGGGTTCCAGGCGGCGCCGCCGGGGGTCTCAGTGCCCTTCCTGCGCGCCCGGTTCGGCCGAGGTGACCAGCTCGGTCAGCACGCCGCCGCAGTCCTTGGGGTGCAGGAAGGTGATCCGCGAGCCCATCGAGCCGATCCGCGGCTGGTCGTACAGGACCCGGACGCCCTTGCCCCGGATGGCCTCGGCGTCGCCGTCCACGTCGGCGGTGCCGAAGGCGATGTGGTGCACGCCCTCGCCGTTCTTCTCCAGCCACTTGGCCACGGTGGAGTCCGGCCGGGTGGGCTCCAGCAGCTGGAGGTACGAGGCGCCGCCGTCGTCCGTCCCGTTGATCCGGAGCATGGCCTCGCGGACGCCCTGCTCCTCGTTGACCTCGCTGTGGAACACCTCGAAGCCGTAGGTGGCGCGGTAGAACTCGACCGTCTTGTCGAGGTCGCGGCAGGCGATGCCGATGTGGTCGATACGGGTCAGCACGGCGACCTCCGGGGCTGGTAGGGAAGAAGGTGGCACCCAGTGCAGCGTACGGCCCTTCAGGGGCGCCAGTGCCGGACGTGCGAGCCTGCTCACACGACGCAGGGTTCACCCGGAGTGCGTTGACACGGTGTTGACTGGATGGTGCCAGTGCGCTCGATCACACCGTCGCTCCGGTGACGGGCGGAGAACAGGTCAGTACATTGAGCGCATCCTCACCTGGCCACGACGTGCGAAGGGGCCCGTCCCATGACCAACACCACCTCTGTGATCGTTGCCGGTGCGCGGACCCCGATGGGACGCCTGCTCGGCTCCCTCAAGGGCTTCTCCGGCGCCGAGCTCGGCGGCTTCGCGATCAAGGGCGCGCTGGAGCGTGCCGGGATCACGGGTGAGCAGGTCCAGTACGTGATCATGGGCCAGGTGCTGCAGGCCGGCGCCGGCCAGATCCCCGCCCGCCAGGCCGCCGTCAAGGCCGGCATCCCGATGAACGTCCCGGCGCTGACCATCAACAAGGTCTGTCTCTCCGGCCTGGACGCCATCGCGCTGGCCGACCAGCTGATCCGCGCCGGAGAGTTCGACGTCATCGTGGCCGGCGGCCAGGAGTCGATGACCAACGCCCCGCACCTGCTGCCGAAGTCCCGCGAGGGCTTCAAGTACGGCGCGATCGAGATGCTCGACGCGATGGCCTACGACGGCCTGACCGACGCCTACGAGAACATCCCGATGGGCGAGTCCACCGAGAAGCACAACACCCGCCTGGGCATCGCCCGCGAGGTGCAGGACGAGATCGCCGCCGCCTCCCACCAGCGGGCCGCCAAGGCGCAGGCCGACGGCGTCTTCGACGCCGAGATCGTCCCGGTCGCCATCCCGCAGCGCAAGGGCGAGCCGGTGCTGTTCAGCCAGGACGAGGGCATCCGCGCCGACACCACCGTCGAGGGCCTGGCCAAGCTGCGCCCGGCCTTCACCAAGGACGGCACGATCACCGCCGGCACCTCCTCGCAGATCTCCGACGGCGCCGCCGCCGTGGTCGTGATGAGCAAGACCAAGGCCGAGGAGCTGGGCCTGACCTGGATCGCCGAGATCGGCGCCCACGGCAACGTGGCCGGTCCGGACAACTCGCTGCAGTCGCAGCCGTCCAACGCGATCAAGCACGCGCTGTCCAAGGAGGGTCTGGAGGTCTCCGACCTCGACCTGATCGAGATCAACGAGGCCTTCGCGGCCGTCGCCCACCAGTCGATGAAGGACCTGGGCGTCTCCTCCGACATCGTCAACGTCAACGGCGGTGCGATCGCGCTCGGCCACCCGATCGGCATGTCCGGCGCCCGCGTGGTGCTGACCCTGGCGCTGGAGCTGCAGCGCCGCGGCGGCGGCGTCGGCGCGGCCGCGCTGTGCGGCGGCGGCGGCCAGGGCGACGCGCTGATCGTGCGTGTGCCGAAGGCCTGATCGCTGACCTGACTTCCGGGGCTGCGGACCGCCACAAGTGGTCCGCAGCCCCTTCGGCATCCGCCGTCTGTCGGCATCTGCGCAAGGAGATCCCATGATCGATGTCGCCACGCTGGTCGAGCAGGCCCGGGAGGGCCGGCCGCGGGCGGTCGCCCGGCTGATCACGCTGGTCGAGAACGCCGCCCCGCAGCTGCGGGAGGCGATGGCCGCGCTCGCGCCGTACACCGGGCAGGCCTACACGGTGGGCCTGACCGGCTCGCCCGGGGTCGGAAAGTCCACCACCACCTCGGCGCTGGTCTCCGCCTACCGGCGGCTCGGCAAGCGGGTCGGGGTGCTGGCCGTCGACCCGTCCTCGCCGTTCTCCGGCGGGGCGCTGCTGGGTGACCGGGTCCGGATGCAGGACCACGCGACCGACCCCGAGGTGTTCATCCGCTCGATGGCCACCCGCGGCCACCTGGGTGGGCTCTCCTGGGCGGCGCCGCAGGCCCTGCGGGTGC
The DNA here is from genome assembly GCF_042883685.1 of Kitasatospora sp. NPDC058190. Taxonomy (NCBI): domain Bacteria; kingdom Bacillati; phylum Actinomycetota; class Actinomycetes; order Kitasatosporales; family Streptomycetaceae; genus Kitasatospora; species Kitasatospora sp. NPDC058190. Next base: position 43,219 of record NZ_JBHVVI010000013.1, on the reverse strand, counting down.
TGGACGCGGCCGGCTGCGAGGTGATCCTGGTCGAGACCGTGGGCGTCGGCCAGTCCGAGGTGGAGATCGCCGCCCAGGCCGACACCGCCGTGGTGCTGCTGGCCCCCGGGATGGGCGACGGCATCCAGGCCGCCAAGGCGGGCATCCTGGAGATCGGCGACCTCTTCGTGGTCAACAAGGCCGACCGGGACGGCGCCGACGCCACCGCCCGCGAGCTCAACCACATGCTGGGCCTCGGCGAGGCCCGCGAGGCGGGGGACTGGCGCCCGCCGATCGTCAAGACCGTCGCGGCCCGCGGCGAGGGCGTGGACGAGGTGGTCGAGGCGCTGGAGAAGCACCGCGCCTGGCTGGAGGAGCACGGCGAACTGGCGGCGCGTCGGCGCCGCCGGGCGGCGCAGGAGATCGAGGCGATCGCACTCGCCGAGCTGCGCGCCCGGATCGGCGACCTCTCCGGCGACCGCCACCTGGCCGGCCTCGCCGAGCGCGTCGTCGCCGGCGAGCTGGACCCGTACGGCGCGGCCGACGAACTGGTCGCGGGTCTGACGCAGAGCTGACTTCGCGAAGGCCGGCGGCATTCTCCGGCCCCTCTGCGTAGGAAGTCGGTCAGGCCGACTTCCTACGCACGACGACGGGCTCTCCCGGTGGCCTAGGAGCGGCCGCGGAGGCCGCGGAGGTGTTCGGCGACGGGGGCGAGGGCCTCGTACATGGCGTCGAGCTGCTCGGGGGTGAAGCGGTCGATGAAGTGGGCCCGGACGCTGCGTACGTGGTCCGGGGCGACTCGCTGCATGGTTTCCCAGCCCTGCTCGGTGAGGTGGGCGTAGAGGCCGCGGCGGTCGCCGGGGCACTCCTGGCGCAGGACCAGGCCGGCGTTCTCCATCCGGGTGATCTGGTGGGAGAGCCGGCTCTTCGACTGGAGGGTGGCGGTCGCGAGGTCGGTCATCCGCATCCGGTGGTCGGGGGCCTCGGAGAGGACGACCAGGATCTCGTAGTCGTTGATGGCCAGGTTGTGGGGTTGGAGTTCGCGGCTGAGCTGGTACTCCAGCAGCTTGGCGACCTCCAGATGGGCGCGCCACATCCGCTGCTCCCTGACGGTCAGCCAGGGAGTCTCCTCCTCTGGCGGCGACGGAGGGGTGTCCGCAGTGTCGATCGTGTGCGCATCCATGGGATCCAGCATAGCCGACTTAGTTCAATCTTGTACAAGTTTACAGGCCGAAACGCCGTCCGAGTTCGCCCAGGTTACCGAGGCCGGGCGCGTTGGGGCTGCCGCCGGCGTGGGCCTGCTGGGGCGGCACCCCGCCGCCCGGCACGCCCGCCTCGGCGTCCACCACGCCCACCGGCCGCTCGGCCAGCAGCTTCTCGCTGGACTGGATCAGCACCTGCCCGGCGCCGATGAACTCGAACTGGTGCTCCTCGCCGGAGACGCCGCCGATGCCGGTCAGCCGTCGCAGGCCGCCGACCACCCCGTGCAGGTACTCGTGGTCGTAGTGGTGGCACGGCGCCGGGCAGTCCGCCCAGCCGACCAGCGCCTGCGGGTCCACCCGGATCGGCGGCTCGACGAAGTGCACCGGCCCGTTGGAGGCGGCGACGAAGCGGCCGGTGCCGATCAGGGTCAGGAAGCCCGGGATGATCGACTGCTTGAGCCGCAGCGTCGGGTCGAAGGCGAGCAGGTTGCCGGAGCGTACGGTCAGGTTGCCGTCGTCCAGGTCGTAGGAGTTGAGGTCGAAGGCGCGGTCGGCCAGCAGCAGCTTGCCGGCGCCCTGGGCGACCACCCAGTCCGCCGCGTGCAGCGGGGAGTTGAAGTGCTGCCCGAGCACCCGGTCGACCATCCCGGCGCCGACGCCGCGGAAGGTGATGTCGCCGTAGTAGGCGACCATCTTGCCCTTCTGCAGGAAGTAGGAGCCGTTCAGGTCGACCGCGAAGGCGTACGGGTTGACGTTGTCGTTGGCCGGCAGGGTGTACGCGTCGTACACCACCGGGCCCTCGTTGCCGTGGGTGGTCGGCAGCGGGGCCTGCGGGCCGCCGAACTGCTCCTGGGCGTAGGCCTGTTGGGGCGGCTGCTGCGGGTAGCCGGGCGGCGGGGGCGGCGGGTAGCCCTGCGGCGGGCCGTAGTTCGGCGCGACCGGCGGCACCGCGAAGCCCGGCTGGGTCGGCTGGTCGTGCGGCGACTGCCCGTACGGAGGCTGCGGCGGGTAGGACATCAGAGCTTCTCCTCGCTCGCCTGGACGTACACCGCGCCCTGCCCGGACAGCTCCAGCTGGAACGCCTCGCCCGAGCCGCGGCCGATCATCTCGCGCCAGCCGATCGCCGTGGACAGCTTGTTGCGCACCTCGCCGCGGTGCGCCACGTACGCCTGCGGGTCGACGTGCACCGGCCGGCCCGGGGTGATCGGCAGCTCGAAGACCCCGCCGTGGGCCATCACCGCGACCGAGCCGTGGCCCTCCAACCGGGTGGTGAACAGGCCCTGCCCGCTGACCTGGCCCCGGACCATGCCCATCACCCCGCCCTGCGAGCCGAGGAACACGGTGGACTGCCGCAGCGTGCCCTCGAAGGCGAGCAGCCGGTCCGCCTCGACGAACAGGGTGTCGCCGACCAGGTCGATCACCTGGACGTGGTGGCCGCCGTGGCCGAACATCACCCGGCCCTGGCCCTCGACGGTCATCAGCGGGGTGTCCTCGTTGGCGACCCGGCGGCCGATCATCGACATCGCCCCGCCCTGGCCGCCGGTGATGTTCGGGGTGAACCGGACGTCGCCGGTGTACGCGATCATCGCGCCGCGCTGGCTGAGCAGCGGCTGACCGGGTACCACCTGGGCCTCGACCAGCTTGCCGTTGATCCGGGTGAAGCCCATCAGACGTCACCCCCGAGGGTGACCTTCTCCGAGGGCTGGACGTACACCAGGCCCTCGCCGGTGAACTCGACCTGGACGGCCTCGCCGCCGCCCTCGCCGATCACCGTGGTCCAGCCCGCGCCCGACTTGAGGCTGCGGTGCAGGCTGCCGGTGTGCGCCAGGTACGCGCCCGGGTCGACCCGCAGCGGCATGTCCTTGCCGACCCGCAGGATGACGGCGGGCCCGTTGGAGGTGACGGCGGCCCAGCCGTGCCCCTCCACCTTGGTGGTGAAGAGGCCGTTGCCGGAGGAGACGCCGTTCAGCCCGGTGAAGGTGGTGCCGGTGTGCAGGCCGGCCTCGGTGCACAGCAGGTTGTCCGACTCGACGTGGAGCGTCTCGCCGTTCAGCCGTACGAGGTTGATCTCGGTGGCCTTGTCGGCGAAGTAGCAGGTGCCCTGCCCCTTCACCTCCATGACGGTCATCCGCTCGCCGGTGAGTCTGCGGGCGACCATGCCGCGCAGTCCGTCCCCGCCGCCGGTCAGCTTCTTGAAGGTCATCTGGCCGGTGTAGGCGACCATCGAGCCGTGCCGGGCCTTGACGGCGTCGCCGGCCAACTCGACGGCGAGCACCCGCGAGCCCTGGAGTCTGAACTGTGCCACGGCCGCAATCTAGCTTTTGCGGCCGCGGTCGGGCGAGAGGGCGGGGACGAACTGGTACGAGCCTGGGACAAAGGTGCGAGTCAGGACCGCGCGTGCGCCCCGTGGCCGGGGTGCGGGACGGTGCCGGCCGCCTCCTCGACCTCCAGCAGCGAGGCCGAGTGGCGTTCCGCCTCGAAGGCGACCGCGCCGCCGCGCAGGCCGAACAGGCGCTTGGAGAGCATGATCCACAGCACCGCGGCGATGTTCAGGGCCAGCGTGCAGATCTTCACCGCGCTGACGTGCTCGTGCAGCTCGTAGCCCTCCAGCGGCAGGAAGGCGGCGGTGGCGACCACGGTCAGGTACTCGGCCCAGCGCTTGCCCAGCCAGAGGCCGACCGCCTCGACGATCTCGATCAGCGCGTAGGCCACCAGCGCGCCCGCGACGATCACCAGGGTCTTCTTCTGGTACCCGAAGGTCTTGCGGATCGTCTCGACGACCGGGGCGTGGTCGAGGTCCCAGTGGAAGTGGTCGGTGACCGGCTTGAAGACCGTGAGGTCCTCCTCGAAGACCCGCTGCACCGCCTCCTGGCTGTTGGAGAACTTCCAGATCCCCCACGCCATCAGGATGATGATGACGCCCCGCAGCACCCGCTCGATGGCGAGGAAGCGCAGGATGAAGAGGTCCCGCAACGCCTTGCCGCGCGGCACCAGCGGCGCGTTCGCGGCCGGGCCGGAGCCGTGCGGGGCGCCGAGTGCGAAGTCGCCGCAGCGCAGGCAGCGCCAGGCGTCGCCGACGGCGGTGGCGGCGTGCAGCCGGGAGGCGAGCTCCGGTTCGGTCGGCGCGTAGGTGATGTGCCCGCGCTTGGCGCAGGTCCTGCGGTCCCAGTCCCGCTTGAACATGGTGTGGCTACCCCCGTGTGCGATGCCGTGAGCGCCCGGATCGGTGGGCGCGCGGGCAAGAGGATAGGGGGTGCGGGCGACGACCTGCTGCGTTCGGCCGGGTTCTGGCGCGCGGCTGTGACATCGGGCACGGTGGCCACCCCCGGCCCTGGGCTCGGACATGTGCTCGGTGATAATGGCCGGAAGGCTTGTGAGTCGCTTCACAAGCGTGCCCACGCCTCCGACCCCCGTATTGAGGTATCCAACGTGAACAGCAGCGCCGTCCACCGCCTGCGCCTGGTCTCCGCTCCCGAGGGGATCTCCTTCGTCCTGCTGCTGATCTGCTCGGTGCTGAAGCGGACCACGTCCTTCGACGCCGTGCCGGTGATGGGCATGGTCCACGGGATCCTCTTCATCCTCTACGTGATCTTCTGGATCCAGGCCTGGCAGGCGCAGAAGTGGGACGCCAAGCGCGGCGTCCTGCTGCTCGTGCTCTCGGTGCTGCCGCTCGGTGGCTTCTTCGCCGAGCGGATGCTCGGCCGCGAGGAGCGCGGCGAGCTGAAGCCCGCCGCCGCCACCGCCGCCGCCTGACGCGAACGCGTGGACGGTCGACAGGCTGCCACGGCCTCCTCTCCCAAAGGGCCGCGGCAGCCTGTCGCCGTTTCTTGCCGGGAGTGGTCCAGGGCGGGGGCCCGGTTGACGGGGTCTAGTTGACGTTGACCCCGCTCCAGGCCGCCGCCACCGCCTTGTACTCGGCGCCGGCCGTGCCGCCGTACAGGTCGGCCGCGGCCTTCAGGGTCGCGGTGCGGGCGGCCTTGTAGTTGGTGGTGGAGGTGAAGTAGACGGTCAGCGCGCGGTACCAGATCGCGGCAGCCTTGTCCCGCCCGATGCCGGTCACCTTCGAGCCGTTCGAGGTCGGGCTGTTGTAGTTGTAGCCGTTGATGCTCCTGGCGCCGCTGCCCTCGGCGAGCAGGTAGAAGAAGTGGTTGGCGACGCCGGACGAGTAGTGCACGTCCAGGTTGCCGACGCCGGAGTACCAGGAGTCCGCGGACTGGCCGTCCAGGGAGGGCTTGTCCATGTAGCGCAGCGGCTTGCCGTTGCCGAAGAGGTTGAGCTTCTCGCCGATCCAGTAGTTCGGCGGGTTGGCCGGCAGGTTGGCGTACCACTCGACCATGGTGCCGAAGATGTCCGAGGTGGCCTCGTTGAGGCCGCCGGACTCGCCGGAGTAGTTGAGTCCGGCGGTGGCGGAGGTGACGCCGTGGGTCATCTCGTGGCCGGAGACGTCGATGGCGGTCAGCGGGTGGGTGTTGCCGGAGCCGTCGCCGTACGTCATGCAGAAGCAGGAGTCGTTCCAGAACGCGTTGACGTAGTTGGAGCCGTAGTGCACCCGGCTGGTCGCGCCGACGCCGTTGTTCTTGATGCCGTTGCGGTTGAACGTCTTCTTGTAGTAGTCCCAGGTGGTCGCCGCGCCGAACTGGGCGTCCACGGCAGCGGACTGGCGGTTGGAGGCCAGGCCGTTGCCCCAGCTGTTGCTGGTGCTGGTGAAGAGCGAACCGCTGCCCGAGGTGGCGCCCTTGAGGTCGGTGGTGGACTGGTTGCCGCGGGTGGCGTCCTTGAGCGAGTAGGTCGAGCCGCTCTGGGTGGTGGTCAGCGGTACGCTGCCGACGTTGACGCCCTTGCCGGTGCCGGTCGCGGTCTGGAACTCCTCGTGGGTGGAGAGCGGTTCGCCGGTCGCCGCGTCGGTGACCACCTGCTGGCTGCTCGGGGTTCCGTCGGTCCGCTCGCCGCGCACCACCGTACGGTGGGCCAGCCGCGGGTTGCCGTCGGCCGCCCAGACCACCAGCTCGGCCGCGCCGGCGCCGTCCACCCGGCTGAGCGCCGCCTCGTCCTCGTCGGCGGCCAGGCCCACGGTCGCCCGCACCGCGTCGGTGGCCCGCTCGGCGGCCTGGCCGGCGGCCAGGGCCGGGGTGGTGGTGGGCAGTGTCAGTCGGCCGGCGAAGGCCCGGTCCACCGAGCTCACCGAGCCGTCGGGGCGCTGGTGGACGACCAGGTCGCCGCCGAGCACCGGCAGACCGGCGTAGGTCCGCTCGTAGCGCAGGTGCCGGGTGCCGTCGGCGTCCACCAGGGCGTCCTTGGCGACCAGCTGCTCCTGGCCGCCGAGGTCCAACTGCCGTGCGAGCGGGGAGGCTTGGGCGGCGGCGAGGGCGAGCGGCGCGGCCGACACCCGGTCGGGCGCGGAGGTGGCGGCCTGGGCGGCGGGGAGGGCTGCGATCTGGACGACGCCGGCCAGCAGGGCGGTGGCGGAGAGTACGGCCGGGAGGGTCAGCTTTCGCTTCACGTAGGGGAGTTCCTTCCACGAGACCCGCGCTTTCCTGCGGGCGCGCCGCGTACCGGGGCGCCGGGGTTGGCGCCGTTGGGGCGGTAGGGCGCGGACGTGCTGCTGCCGTACGGCTTCTGACGGACCGCCTGCTGGGTGGGGGAGGCGGTCGTCGGACGGGAGCTTGGTCAGAAGCATGACAATTCGTGGCGGGGAAGGACAGGGCGCCGCCGGGGATTGGCCAGGAGTCGCCAGCGCCGGGACGGATGGTTCGGCTGCCGCCCATTGCCCGGAATCCGCGGTTCGTCCCGTTGGCGGGACCCCGCCAGCCGGTCGGCCTTGACAGCCTCCGGGGCCGGCGGAGCCCCGGGCTCGGGGCCGCGCGGCGCTCGGGCGCGGGCATGGGCGGACGCCCGGGGCCTGCCCTTCAGCGAGGCCCCGGGCGTCCGTGCGCCGTACGTCAGTTGACGTTGACGGCGCTCCAGGTGGCGGCGACGGCGTTGTACTCGGCGCTGGAGGCGCCGTACAGGTCCGAAGCGGCCTTGAGGGTCGCTGTGCGGGCGCCCGCGTAGTTGGTGGTGGAGGTGAAGTAGGTGGTCAGCGCCTTGTACCAGATCTGTGCGGCCTTGTCCCGGCCGATGCCGGCGAGGGTCGAGCCGTTGTACGTCGGGCTGTTGTAGCTGACGCCGTTGATCGTCTTGGCGCCGCTGCCCTCGGCGAGCAGGTAGAAGAAGTGGTTGGCCACGCCCGAGGAGTAGTGGACGTCCAGGCTGCCGACCGAGGAGGACCAGTAGTCGGCGGACTTGCCGTCCTTGGACGGCTGGTCCATGTAGCGCAGCGGCTTGCCGTCACCGTTGATGTTGATCTGCTCGCCGATCAGGTAGTCCGGCTTGTCGGCGGCCAGGTTGGCGTACCACTCGACCATGGTGCCGAAGATGTCCGAGGTGCCCTCGTTGAGGCCGCCGGACTCGCCGGAGTAGTTGAGGCCCGCGGTGGCGGAGGTGACGCCGTGGGTCATCTCGTGGCCGGCCACGTCCAGCGCGGTCAGCGGGTGGGTGTTGCTCGCGCCGTCGCCGTACGTCATGCAGAAGCAGCTGTCGCTCCAGAACGCGTTGACGTAGTTGGAGCCGTAGTGCACCCGGCTGGTGGCGCCCACGCCGTCGTTCTTGATGCCGTTGCGGCCGAAGGTGTTCTTGTAGAAGTCCCAGGTGGCCGCGGCGCCGTACTGGGCGTCCACGGCGGCGGACTCCGGGTTGGAGACCAGGCCGTTGCCGAAGGAGTCGGTCGAGTTGGCGACCAGGGTGCCGGAGCCGGAGGTCTTGTTCTTCAGGGTGAAGGTGGACTGGCCGCCGCGGGTGGCGTCCTTCAGCTGGTACGAGGTGCCGCTCTGGGTGGTGGTCAGCGGGACGCTGCCGACGAAGACGCCCTTGCCGGTGCCGGAGGCGGTCTGCACCTGCTCGTGGGTGGAGAGCACCTGACCGGTGGCGGCGTCGGTGACCAGCAGCTGGCTGCTCGGGGTGCCGTCGGCCCGCAGGCCCTCGACGGTGGTGCGGTAGGCCAGGCGCGGGTTGCCGTCGGTGGCCCAGACGACCAGCTCGGCCTTGCCGGCCTGGTGCACCTCGGTCAGCGGGGACTCGTCCTCGTCGACGGTGATGCCGACGGTGGACTGCACGGCGCCGGTCGCCTGGGCGGCGGCCTTGTCCGCCGGGATCTGCGGGGTGAGGCTCGGCAGGGCGAGCTGCGCGCCGACGGCCTTGTCCACGGCGGTGGTCGAGCCGTCCGCCTTCTGGTGCACCACCAGGTCTCCGCCCAGGACGGGGAGCCCGGCGAAGGTGCGCTCGTAGCGGAAGTGGCGGGAGCCGTCGGCGTCCACCACGACGTCCTTGGCCACCAGCTGCTCCTGGCCGCCCAGGGCCAGGGCGTGCGCCACCTTGCCCGCCTGGCCGTCGGCCAGCGCGATCAGGTCGGCGCGCTGCTGCGCGGTCCGGGCGTGCGGGGTGGGATCAGCCTGGGCGGCGCTGACCTGGACGACGCCGGTGAGCAGGGCGGTGGCGGAGAGTACGGCGACTGCGGCGAGCTTTCGCTTCACGGACGAGTCCTTCCGGGAAACCGCGTGTGGGCGCGGTCGCGCCTCGTCCCGGGGGCCGGGGTCGGCACCTGAGGGGCGGAACGGGCGCTGACGTGCGAGGACCCCGAGCGGTCGTGCGGCTGCCACCGGTTGGGTGGGGGTGGTGGCTGTCGAACGGGGTTGGCGGAAAGCATGACAATCGAGCAAATCAAATGACAGGTCTTGCTCATGAATTGGCCAAGTCCCGCCAAGAAAGGGGATTGTGAACGGAAGGACAAAGGGGATTTTTTACCCGGTCTTTCAGCGGGTTCCGGTCCGAACCGGGGCCTGATAGCGCGGCGTTGGGGGCTTCAGTGGTCAACCTCCGTACGCCGGGCGGCTGTTGCCCGGCGTTCACGCCGGCGCAATGTCCAGGTATGGACCTGGCCGTCCGATTGGCGGGATCCCGCCACGCGTCGCACTTGTCCACCATCAGGACAGCTGGTAGCACACGTCCCGTCCGCCGGTACGGTAAGGAGGTGGCCAAGCCCCTCGCACTCGACTTCGACCCGATCGCCCGCGCCGACGAACTGTGGGCCCGCCGCTGGGGCGCCGTGCCCTCGATGGCGGCGATCACCTCGATCATGCGCGCCCACCAGATCCTGCTCTCCAGGGTCGACGCGGTGCTCAAGCCGTACGGGCTGACCTTCGCCCGGTACGAGGCGCTGGTGCTGCTGACCTTCAGCCGGACCGGCGAGCTCTCGCTGTCCAAGATCGGCGAGCGACTGATGGTCCACCCGACCAGCGTCACCAACACCGTCGACCGGCTGGAGCGGGCCGGCCTGGTCGCCCGCCGCCCCAACCCGCTGGACGGCCGCGGCGTGCTCGCCGCGATCACCCGGCGCGGCCGCGAGGTGGTCGAGGAGGCCACCCGGGAGCTCATGGCGATGGAGTTCGGGCTGGAGGAGTACGGCCCCGAGCAGTGCCACCAGGTGTTCGAACTGCTCAAGCCGCTGCGGATCGCGGCCGGGGACTTCGCCGAGCCGGACGAGGGGGCTGCGAAGGAGCGGCCGTGAGGGCGGCTACCCTCGTGGGAGCGGTGCGCGGATCCGGGCGTACCGGCCGAAACTGCCGAGCGAGGCGAGGAAGAGTATGAAGGCGACCCCCCTGCTGGGCTGGTACCGCGGCCTGGCCATTGCGACCGGTGTGGCTCTGCTGGTGTTCTGCGGCTTCATGGTGGCGAAGTACGGCTTCAGCACCGCCGAGGACGTGACCACCTACGTCGCGATGCTGCACGGCTACCTGTACATCGGGTACTTCGTCGTGACCTTCCTGCTCGGGCAGAAGCTGAAGTGGCCGCTGGGCCGACTGGTGCTGACCCTGGCGGCGGGCTGCATCCCCTTCCTCTCCTTCGTCTTCGAGCGCAAGGTGGCCCGCGAGGCCGCCGAGAAGCTCCCGGCGGGCGACGGCACCCGTCAGCCGGCCGGCGTCTGAGCCGAGCCGACCGCGCGAAACGGCGCCCCTTCCCCGAGCGGGGGAGGGGCGCCGTCGTTTTCCGGGCTCGCGTCGAGCGGGTATCCATCGACAACTACTAGGACGTCCGAGTAAATTACTAGGACGTCCTAATAGCTGTGCCGCCCGGTGCCGTGGCGGCCGTACGGAGCGGAGTTCGGCCCATGGACGCCGAGGAGATCGAGCGCGGACGGCAGCGCTGGCAGCAGCGGTACGACAAGGCCCGCAAGCGGGACGCGGACTTCACCACCCTCTCCGGCGACGAGGTCGAGCCGGTGTACGGCCCGGCCCCCGGGCAGGCCGTCGAGGGCTTCGAGCGGATCGGCTGGCCGGGCGAGTACCCGTTCACCCGCGGGCTGCACCCCACCGGCTACCGGGGCCGCACCTGGACCATCCGCCAGTTCGCCGGCTTCGGCAACGCGCAGCAGACCAACGAGCGCTACCGGATGATCCTGGACGCGGGCGGCGGAGGCCTGTCGGTCGCCTTCGACATGCCCACCCTGATGGGTTACGACTCGGACGACCCGAAGTCGCTCGGCGAGGTCGGCCACTGCGGCGTGGCCATCGACTCGGCCGCCGACATGGAGGTGCTGTTCAACGGCATCCCGCTCGGCGAGGTCACCACCTCGATGACGATCAGCGGCCCGGCCGTCCCGATCTTCTGCATGTACCTGGTCGCCGCCGAGCGCCAGGGCGTGGACCCGGCGGTGCTCAACGGCACCCTGCAGACGGACATCTTCAAGGAGTACATCGCCCAGAAGGAGTGGCTCTTCGCCCCCGAGCCGCACCTGCGCCTGATCGGCGACCTGATGGAGCACTGCGCCAAGGGCATCCCCGCGTACAAGCCGCTGTCGGTCTCCGGCTACCACATCCGCGAGGCCGGGGCGACGGCCGCGCAGGAGCTGGCGTACACCCTCGCGGACGGCTTCGCCTACGTCGAGCTGGGCCTGTCCCGCGGCCTGGACGTGGACGTCTTCGCGCCCGGCCTGTCCTTCTTCTTCGACGCGCACCTGGACTTCTTCGAGGAGATCGCCAAGTTCCGCGCCGCGCGCCGGATCTGGGCCCGCTGGATGCGCGACCGCTTCGGCGCCAAGACCGACAAGGCGCAGTGGCTGCGCTTCCACACCCAGACCGCCGGCGTCTCGCTCACCGCGCAGCAGCCGTACAACAACGTGGTGCGCACCGCCGTCGAGGCGCTCTCCGCGGTGCTGGGCGGCACCAACTCGCTGCACACCAACGCGCTGGACGAGACCCTGGCGCTGCCCTCCGAGCAGGCCGCCGAGATCGCGCTGCGCACCCAGCAGGTGCTGATGGAGGAGACCGGCGTCACCAACGTGGCCGACCCGCTGGGCGGTTCCTGGTACGTCGAGGCGCTGACCGACCGGATCGAGCAGCAGGCCGAGGCGATCTTCCAGCGGATCCTCGACAAGGGGCGCGAGGACCACGAGATCGGCCCGATCACCTCCGGCATCCTGCGCGGGATCGAGGAGGGCTGGTTCACCGGCGAGATCGCCGAGGCGGCCTTCCAGTACCAGCAGGGCGTGGAGAAGGGCGAGAAGCGCGTGGTCGGCGTCAACTGCCACCCGCGCAGCGTCACCCCCGACCTGGAGATCCTGCGGGTCAGCCACGAGGTCGAGCGCGAGCAGGTGCGGGTGCTGGGCGAGCGCAAGGCGGCCCGGGACGAGGCGGCGGTGCGGGCCGGGCTGGACGCCATGCTGGCGGCGGCGCGCTCGGGCGAGTCGATGATCCCGCCGATGCTGGACGCGGTGCGCGCCGAGGCGACGCTCGGCGAGATCTGCAACGCGCTGCGGCAGGAGTGGGGGACGTACCAGGAGAACGCGGCGTTCTGATGGCCTGAACGGCCGATCCCGCCCCGAGTCGAAGGGGCGCGCCGGTGTCGAAAGGGAGGAGCGACCAGCGAGGAACGAGCGCCGGAGCGCCGACCGTCGGCACCGGGCCGGAGCGCCCCGGAGACGAGTGGGCGAGTAACAGCCGAGCGGGCGAGTAACAGCCGCCGTACGGAGTGCCGTACGGCGGCTCCGCCGTGTCCTCGGCCGGGTCGGTCAGCCGGTGGTGAGCGGTCCGAGCAGCAGGTCGGTGAAGCGGCGGGTCCACTCGGGGGTGATCGGCTCGCCGCTGACCAGGACGCGGTGCTCGACGGTGCCCGCGATGGTGTCGAAGATGATGTCGACCTCCTCGCGGGCCGACTCGGCGTCGGTGTCCGGTTCGAGTTCGCCGCGCGCCTGGGCGGCCGCCCGGCCCTGCCGGACCAGGTGCTTCTGCGGGTCCACGATCGCCTCGCGGATCCGGCGGTGCAGCAGCGGGTCGCGGATGCCCTCGGCGAACAGCGCGAGCAGCGCGGCCTGGGTCTCCGGGCGGGCCAGCAGGTCGGCGAACTGGGTCACCACGGCCTCGATGTCGGCCCGCAGGTTGCCGAGGTCGGGCATCACCAGTTCGTCGAAGAGGCTGGCGACGGCGTCCACCACGAGCTCGTTCTTGGACGGCCAGCGGCGGTAGAGGGTGGTCTTGGCGACCTTGGCGCGGGTGGCCACGTGGCCCATGGTCAGTCCGCCCCAGCCGAGTTCGGCCAGGGCTTCGCGGGTGGCGTCGAGGATCGCGAGGTCGGCGGCGGCGCTGCGCGGGCGGCCCTTGGCCCGGGACGCGTTCGTCCCCTCCTGGACTGTGCTGCCCCGGACCGTGCTGTCCGGGCTCGTGCTGTCCGGGCTCGCGGGGGGCTGGGCGGCCGGCACCGGGTCTCCTTGCGCTTTACTGGTAAGTAACTTGGGTGGGGCTGGCAACGGTAGCGACTGTTCGCCGATTCGGGCAGCCGGGCGGGTCGGGAAAGTGGGGCAGGTCACGTCCCCGAAGCGCAGGTTGGGCTTGCGGTCGGGGCACCGGCTCCAGTTACGCTACGACCTGTAGCGAAAGCAGTGACAACCAGGCGCCGCATCCCGTGGGACGGGGGCGGCGCGGGTGCGGGTGGGGATCCGCGCCGAACGGTTCAGGCTACCGGGGAAGGGGCGCACCGCCCGGAAACCCGTCGCCGCGCAGCCCGCGCGGGGCGACTTTCCGGAGGTTGGTGCCCGCGGGCAGCGCGGACGGGGGAGGATGGTGCCATGCAGCCACGGAATTCGCGTCTCAACAGCTCCGCCCTGCGCGGCGCGGTCGACCTCGCCGCAGTGAAGGCGGCCGGCGAGGCCGCCCAGAAGGCCGAGCAGGCCCGGGTCGAGCGGGCCCGTCAGGCGGCCGCCGCCGAAGCGGCCGGAGTCGCCCCCGACCAGTCCGCCGCCTACCAGCTCGTCATCGACGTCACCGAGGACACCTTCGAGACCGAGGTCGTCCAGCGCTCCGCCGAGGTGCCGGTCGTCATCGACTTCTGGGCCGAGTGGTGCGGCCCCTGCAAGCAGCTCAGCCCGATCCTGGAGGGCCTGGCCGAGGAGTACGCCGGCCGCTTCGTGCTCGCCAAGATCGACGTGGACGCCAACCAGCTGATCGCCCAGCAGTTCGGCATCCAGGGCATCCCGGCCGTGATGGCCGTGGTGGCCGGCCAGTTGGTGCCGCTGTTCCAGGGCGCGGAGAGCGCCGCCAACATCCGCAAGGTGCTGGACCAGCTGATCCTGGTCGCCGAGCAGCGCTTCGGCATCTCCGGCGGCGCGGTCGCCCCGGGTGAGGCCCCGGACGCCGCCCCGCAGCGGCCCGAGGACCCGGCGCTGGCCGCCGCGCACGACGCGCTGGACGCCGGCGATCTGGGCGGTGCCATCCAGGCGTACAAGAACGTGCTGACCGACCAGCCGGGCAACACCGAGGCCAAGCTGGGCCTGGCCCAGGCGGAGCTGCTGCAGCGGGTCGAGGGCCTGGACCTGCAGACGGTCCGGGCAGCGGCCGCCGCCGACCCGAAGGACGTCGAGGCCCAGCTGCGGGCGGCCGACCTGGACCTGGTGGGCGGTCACGTCGAGGACGCCTTCGGGCGCCTGGTGGACACCGTCGGCCGGACCTTCGGCGAGGACCGGGACACCGCCCGGCTGCGCCTGCTGAAGCTGTTCGAGGTGATCGGCGCCGAGGACCCGCGGGTCGTCGCGGCCCGGACGGCGCTGGCCCGCGTGCTCTTCTGAGTCCGGTACCGGCCGGGTCCTGCCGGGCTGCCTGGCACCGGGTGCCTGGCACGGCGGATGACCTGCGGTGTCGCTGGAGATTTGGCGACAATCCGGTCAACCGGACAGACGTTTACCAAATCTTGATTTCACCCGCGGGTGGTCACGTTCAGTGACCACCCGCGGGTGTTTCGCTGGTGTTTCCGGCGGATTTCGTCGCCACGATTTCTTCAAGGCGTCACGCAGGGTGTAATTCTGGACGTTTTCATGATCAACGCCACCTGCTGTTGCATTACCCGTCAGTAAGGCACCCCTTGTGCTTCGCCCGGGATTCAAGCACGATCGGCCACGCCCGGTCCCAGACTCCACACCCACCGACAGCCGGTCGGCCAACGCGGAGTGCGGGATCCCCACCGGGTGATCCGTCGGCCCCGGTCGGCGGTAGGGAGGGCAGGGGGGTATCCGCGGTCCCACGGCGGTTCCTGTCCTCGACCGGCCGCGCGGCCCTGCGCGGTCGCTGGTTGTCGCTCGGGGGTGATCGCCGATGTCGTCGGTCCGACCCGTCGTCCCGCAAGGACGGCCGGTATCGGGACGGGAGTGCCGCGTTGCGCCGGCCGCTCCCGCGTCCGACGACGCCCAAGGCGCTCTCCGCTACCGAGGACGTAGCTCTCTCCCATCCCAGGCCCCCACCGGCGCGGGACGCGCCGCCGGGGAGCCGGAGATGTACGTCCTAGAAGGAGGACTCGCATGTCCAAGACCTACGGCAAGACCCGCTGGAAGCGCTTCGCCCTGGTGATGGTGCCGAGCGTCGCGGCCACCGCGATGGTCGGCGTCTCGATCGCCAACAGCGCGCTCGCCGCCTCGTTCAGCATTTCCGGCCAGCAGTTCAAGGTCAGCACCGACCAGCTGCACGGCACCAACTTCGCCCAGTTCGGCTCCGTCGACATCGAGGCGAACGGCAAGCCGCACCCGGTCGCGGTCTCGGCCTTCGACCACGCCGACATCACCAACCTGTGCCAGTCGGTGGTGACCGACCTGTCCGCGTTCGGCCTGGGCAAGATCACCCTGCAGCTGCACGCCGGCACCGAGGCGGGCAAGCCGGTTCAGGCCGACAACCTGCTGATCGACCTGGAGCAGCTGAAGGCGGACGCGACCTTCACCAACATCAACATCGGTCAGGACGCCTCCACCCTGTCCGGCTCGGCCACCCAGGGCTGGGCCCCGCACGCCGGCGTCACCAAGGCGGGCGGCGGCGCCGGCCTGCCGACCGGTCCGACCGGTTTCGCCCAGTCCGCCAAGGTCGCCGACCTGAGCGGCGTTCAGCAGACCGCGCGGGCCACCTCGGCCGGCACCTTCAAGCTGAACGGCCTGAACCTCGCGCTGAAGAGCGGCGACGGCGCGGGCAACGAGTGCTTCTGAGTCTCGACTGACGTTCCGGACCCCGTCCGACGGCACGCCGCCCGGTGTGCCGGGACGACGGGTCCACCTGGGGCCGGGGGCGGCGGGCGACCGCCGTTCCCGGCCCACCCCCCTTTTGTTCTTCCCTCGTAGCGACGTCGAGGAGTTGCACCATGTCCAGCGCAACGGTCGAGACGCGGCCCCGCCAGCAGAACCCCATCGGGTGGCTGTGGCGACACTTCCGCGAATTCCGCCGCACCAGGCCCTTCTGGGGCGGTCTGCTGGCCATGATCGCCGGCGTCCCGATCCTCTACTTCCCGTACGCGCACCTCACGTTCGGCGGGCTGACCATCGCGATGTCCACCACCGCGGGTGCCGGATCGCTGATCATCGGGGTGCTGATGATCATCCTCGGCGCGACCGCCTGGTTCCAGCCCGCCGTACGGGTCTTCGGCGGCATCGCGACCATCCTGCTGACCCTGGTCTCGATCCCGGTCTCCAACCTGGCGGGCTTCGGACTGGCGCTGCTGCCCGGCCTGATCGGCGGCGGGCTGATGGTCTCCTGGGCGCCGCTGCCGGAGCCGTCCACCCAGCCGGCCGGCGGACGGCGTGCGCGCCGGGCCGAGAAGGCGGCGGGCAACGCGGTGGCGGAGAGCGTCGCCACCGAGCCCGCCGTGGCCGCTGATGCCGACCCCGCCGCCGAGGCCGCTGTGAAGGGCGCCGAGCCCGCCGCCGAGGCGCCCACCGCGAAGCTGCCCGCCCAGGGCGCGCCCAAGGAGCCTGCGGCGGCCGAGCCCGCCGCCGAGGCGGCCGTTCCGCAGCAGGGCGGTGCCGGGGACCAGGAGGAGGCGCGGTGAGCGGGCCGGCCGAGCAAGCAGAGGGCACGGCCGTCCCCGCACAGCGCTCCGGCAGACACGCGGCGCCGCGCACGTCGGTCCGGGTCCGGCTGAGAGGCCGCGCGCTGGCGATGGCGGCGGTGCCGACCGCGCTGCTGATGGCCGCCGCCTACACGCCCAACCCGGCGGTCGCCGAGTCCGCGGCGGGCAAGCCGTGCCCCACCGCGCCCGCCGCCGTCCCGGACGTCGCGCCGATCGAGACGCCCGTCCCCAAGAGCGAGCTGCCCGCGCCGCCGCCCGGCCCGTCCGACACGCCCGGTACGGCGCCGACGGCGGCTCCGACCGCCGGGGCCACCGCGGCGCCCTCGACCGGCCCGAGCTCGGTGCCCACCCAGACGCCGACCACCGCGCCGGTGAAGCCGCCGGCCGCCACGACGTCCACCGCGCCGGTGAAGCCGCCCGTGGTCCGTTCCGTCGACACCGGCGGTTCGGGTGCGGTGAGCGCCGTCTACCAGGGCACCGGCAACGGCACGGCCACCGCGAGCCAGGCCGGACTGATCGACGACATCGTCGGCGGCATCAACCACCTGCTGAACCCGGGTGCTTCGGCCAGCCCGACACCGAGTGCCACCCCGACCGCCACCCCCGCGCCGGGCGCCCCCGCGTCGGGCCCCCAGGCCCCGGCCGCCCCGGCCCCGCGGGTCGGCACCCCGGCGCAACCGGCCCAGCCGCAGGCCCCGGCCGTCGGCACCCAGCAGGCCGCGCCGCCCGCCGCGCCGTCCTCGGGCGGCCGGCCCGCCGGCGGGCAGCCCTCGCCGGCCGCCACCGCGCCGACCGGCAAGGCGAGCCCCAAGGCGGCCCCGTCCGCGACCCCCTCGGCCGGCGCCTCCGCGACGCCCACGCCCGGCACGAGCGCCTCGGGCACGCCGTCCGCCTCGCCCACCGCGGACCCCAACTGCGCGGTGGACGCCCGGAACCTGACCGCCGGCGCGGCCTCCTCGGGGGACGTCGTCCCGCAGCAGAACTGGACGCTGCAGACCAGTCGGCTCGGCCTGCACGGCGCGGTGTTCCACGGCGTCTACGACGTGAGGACCCCGACCGGCACCAAACGGGTGCTGAAGTTCGTGGTCGACAGCGTGGACATCGAGAACCTCGACATGTCGACCCTGGAGGGCAACGGCGTCACCTTCCACGTCCAGGGCGCCCCGGGCTCGACCTCGACCATGCGCAACGGCCCGGTCACCATGTACGTGGAGCGGCTCTCCGGCCACCTGTCCAAGCTGCTCGGCCTGCCGATCCCGATCGACCTGGGCGAGATCACCCTCACCCCGGACACCCTGCCGCGCTGGCTGTACGACCTGATCGGCGCCATCCCCATCCCGCTGGACCTGGAGCTGACCGGGGTCACCGCCAAGCAGGCCGGCCAGTTCGGCGGCACCCTGCACATCCCCGGGATGCACATGTTCAACGACGACGCCCCCTACAGCGACAAGTAGGCGGCACGTAGCGGACGCCGAAACGCCGGTGGGGCGGCCCTCCCGTTCAGGAGACCGCCCCACCGGCGTTCGTACGAGCGGAGCGTCACTCGCCGTGGCTGCCCAGGCGGTGCACCTGCACCATGTTGGTGGTGCCGGGGATGCCGACCGGGACACCGGCGGTGACGATGACGGTGTCGCCCTCGCTCAGGGCGCCCATCTTCAGCAGCTCGCGGTCGACCTGCGCGACCATCGCGTCGGTGGTGGCCACCTGCTCGGTGACGTACGACTCGACGCCCCAGCTCAGCGAGAGCTGGTTGCGGGTGGCCGAGTCCGGGGTGAACGCGATCACCGGGATCGGCGAGCGGTAGCGGGACAGCCGACGCGCGGTGTCACCGGACTTGGTGAACGCGATCAGCGCCTTGCCGTTCAGGAAGTCGCCCAGCTCGCACGCGGCGCGGGCGACCGAACCGCCCTGGGTGCGCGGCTTGCGGCCCGGGTTGAGCGGCTGGAGGCCCTGGGAGACCAGCTCCTCCTCGGCCTTCTCGCAGATCCGGCTCATGGTGCGGACGGTCTCGACCGGGTACTTGCCGACGCTGGACTCGGCGGAGAGCATCACCGCGTCGGTGCCGTCCAGGATGGCGTTCGCGACGTCGGAGACCTCGGCGCGGGTCGGGCGGCTGGCGTGGATCATCGACTCCATCATCTGGGTGGCGACGATGACCGGCTTGGCGTTGCGGCGGGCCAGGGTGATCAGCTGCTTCTGGACCAGCGGCACCCGCTCCAGCGGGTACTCCACGGCCAGGTCGCCGCGGGCGACCATGATGGCGTCGAAGGCGAGGACGATCTCCTCCATGGCCTCGACGGCCTGCGGCTTCTCGATCTTGGCGATGACCGGCACCCGGATGCCGACCTCGTCCATGACCTCGTGGACGTCCTTGATGTCGTCCGCGTTGCGGACGAAGGACAGGGCGACCATGTCGACGCCCAGACGCAGCGCGAAGCGCAGGTCCTCCTTGTCCTTCTCGGACAGGGCGGGCACGTTCACGGCCGCGCCGGGCAGGTTGATGCCCTTGTTGTTCGAGAGCACGCCGCCCTCGACCACTACGGTCTTCACCCGCGGGCCGTCGACGCTGACGACCTCCAGGGCGATGACGCCGTCGTTGATCAGGATCGGGTCGCCGGGCTTCACGTCGCCGGGCAGGCCCTTGTAGGTGGTACCGCAGATGTGCTGGTCACCGGGGACATCCTCGGTGGTGATGGTGAACTCGTCGCCGTTGTCGACGGTCACCGGTCCGTTGGCGAAGGTCGCCAGACGGATCTTGGGACCCTGGAGGTCGGCCAGGACGCCGATGGCCTTGCCGGTGTCCTCCGAGACCTGGCGGACCTTTCGGAACCGCTCCTCGTGGTCCGCGTGGTTGCCGTGGCTCATGTTCAGTCGGGCGACGTTCATGCCCGCCTCGACGATGGCCTTCAGCTGTTCGTAGGAGTCCGTCGCCGGACCCAGGGTGCAGACAATTTTCGCTCGGCGCATATGGATCAGTCTATCCGTTCGTGTTATAGGTGCATTCGGCACGAATCGTGGGGAATCGCCGACGAAGGATTCCGAGGAGCGAGACGACGGTGTGTCAGTCCTCGGACATCTCCCCCTCCAGGTGCACCAGGGCGAAGGCCTGTCGGGCGATCTCCAGCTCCTCGTCGGTGGGCACCACCGCGACCGCCACCCGGGCGTACGCGGGCGAGATGATCCGGGGCTCGCCGGAGCGCACCGAGTTCAGCTCCGGGTCCACGGCGATGCCCAGCTCGTCCAGCCCGGCGGTGGCCGCCGCGCGCACCGGCGCCGCGTTCTCCCCGACGCCCGCGGTGAACGCGATCGCGTCCACCCGGCCGAGCACCGCGTAGTAGCCGCCGATGTACTTGCGCAGCCGGTGGACGTAGCTGTCGAAGGCGAGCTTCGCGTCCGCGTCCCCCTCGTCGGCCCGGCGCATGATCTCGCGCATGTCGTTCTCGCCGCACAGGCCGCGCAGGCCGCTGCGGCGGTTGAGCAGGTCGTCGATCTCATCGACGGACAGCCCGCCGACCCGGTGCAGGTGGAACACCACGCCGGCGTCGATGTCACCCGAACGGGTGCCCATGACCAGACCCTCCAGCGGGGTCAGGCCCATCGAGGTGTCCACGCAGCGCCCGCCGCTGACCGCCGAGGCGGAGGCGCCGTTGCCCAGGTGCAGCACGATCACGTTGACCTCGGCCGGGTCCTTGCCGAGCAGCCGGGCGGTGGCCCGCGAGACGTACTGGTGCGAGGTGCCGTGGAAGCCGTAGCGGCGCACCCGGTGCTCGTCGGCCACGGCCTTGTCGATCGCGTACCGGGCCGAGTACTCGGGCATCGACGCGTGGAAGGCGGTGTCGAAGACGGCCACCTGCGGCAGGTCGGGCCGCAGCGCGCGGGCCACCTCGATGCCGGTGATGTTGGCCGGGTTGTGCAGCGGCGCGACCGGGATCAGCCGGCGGATCTCCTTGAGCACCTCGTCGGTGATCACGGTCGGCTCGGTGAACCGCTTGCCGCCGTGCACCACCCGGTGGCCGATCGCGGCCAGCTCGGGGGAGTCCAGCCCGAGGCCGTCGGCGGCCAGCTCCTCGGCGACGGCCTTCAGCGCGGCCGAGTGGTCCGGGAAGACCTGCAGCACCTCGCGCCGCTCGCCCGCACGCGGGGTGTGCGCCAGCCGGCCGCTCGACTCGCCGATCCGCTCGACCAGCCCGGAGGCCAGCTTGGCGCCGTCCAGCATGTCGATCAGCTGGTACTTCACCGACGAGGAGCCGGCGTTGAGAACCAGAACGCGCGTTCCCTCGCTCATGCGCCCACCTCGCTGCGCTCGGCGGTCGCTTCGCGAAACGCGCACCTGCTGGTGATTCTCCCCCAGCCTTCGGCCGGGGGGACCCCCATGCTGCGCTCGCTCATGCCCGCGGCTCCTTGTCGTCCTGGGACTGGATGGCGGTGATCGCGACGGTGTTGACGATGTCCTGCACCAGCGCCCCGCGCGAGAGGTCGTTGACGGGCTTGCGCAGTCCCTGCAGCACCGGGCCGACCGCGACCGCGCCGGCCGAGCGCTGGACGGCCTTGTAGGTGTTGTTGCCGGTGTTGAGGTCCGGGAAGATCAGCACGGTCGCCCGCCCGGCCACCGGCGAGCCCGGCAGCTTGGTGGCGGCGACGAGCTCGTCCACCGCCGCGTCGTACTGGATCGGGCCCTCGACCAGGATGTCCGGGCGCAGCTCGCGGACCAGCTCGGTGGCCTTGCGGACCTTGTCGACGTCCGCGCCCGAGCCGGAGGTGCCGGTGGAGTAGGAGAGCATCGCGACCCGCGGCTCCACCCCGAACTGGGCGGCGGTGGCGGCGGACTGGATCGCGATGTCGGCCAGCTGCTGGGCGTCCGGGTCGGGGTTGACCGCGCAGTCGCCGTACACCAGCACCTTGTCGGCCAGGCACATGAAGAAGACGGAGGAGACGATCGAGGCGCCCGGCGAGGTCTTGATCACCTCGAAGGCGGGCCGGATGGTCGCCGCGGTGGAGTGCACCGCGCCGGAGACCATGCCGTCGGCGATGCCCTCCTGGACCATCAGGGTGCCGAAGTAGGAGACGTCGGTGACCACGTCCAGGGCCAGTTCGACGGTCATCCCCTTGTGGCCGCGCAGCCGGGCGTACAGCTCGGCGAACTGCCGGCGCAGCGGACTGGTGGCCGGGTCGACGATCCGGACCTGGGCACGGTCGGCGCCCGGTTCTGCCCCGGCCTGCGGCAGGTCGATGCCCAGGCTCGCGGCCTTGCGGCGCACCGCGTCGATCTCGCCGAGCAGGGTGAGGTCGCAGATGTTGCGACGCAGCAGGATCTCGGCCGCGCGCAGCACCCGCTCCTCGGTGCCCTCGGGCAGGACGACGTGCCGGCGGCCGGCCCGGGCGCGCTCCAGCAGCTCGTGCTCGAACATCATCGGGGTGACCCGCTCGGACCGGCCGACCTCGATCCGGTTCGTCAACTCGGCCGTGTCGACGTGCAGTTCGAACAGGCCGAGGGCGATCTCGGCCTTCCGGGGGCTGGCCGCGGTGAGCGCGCCCTCCAGGTGGGTCAGGGTGGCGGCGGTGGGCCAGCTGCCCTCGGGGACGACCGCGACCGGGGTGCCGGGGGCGAGCCGGGCGGCCAGCGCCATGACGTTGGGGCCGGGGTGCTGGCCGAGGGTCAGCAGTACGCCGGCGATCGGCGGGGCGCCGGCCGCGTGGGCGGCCAGCGAGCCGACCACCAGGTCGGCGCGGTCCCCGGGGGTGACCACCAGGGCGCCCTCGGTCAGCGCGTCCAGGAAGGTGGGCAGCATGGCGCCGCCGAAGACGAAGCCGCGCACGTCCCGGGCCAGGCCCGCGGCGTCGCCGAGCAGCACCTCGGCGCCGGTCGCCTCGACCAGCTGGGCGACGGTCGGCGCGGCCAGGGCCGGCTCCTCCGGGATGACGTAGGCGGGGATCGGCAGCTTCTCGGTGAGGGTGCGCTGGATCCGCTGCTTGGCGCTCGGGGCGGTCCGGTTGGCGATCATGGCCAGGGTCTCGCAGCCGAGGTCGGTGTACGCCCGGTGGGCATTGCGGACCTCGGCGATCACGGCCTCCGGGTCCTTGCCCTGGCCGCCGACCACCGGCAGCACGGCGGCGCCGAACTCGTTGGCGAGGCGGGCGTTGAAGGCCAGTTCGTCCGGGATGTTGGTGTCGGCGAAGTCGGTGCCGAGCACCAGGACGGCCTGGCAGCGCCGCTCCAGCGCGCGGAAGCGGTCGACCAGGGCGGAGACCAGCTCGTCCTGCCCCTGGGCGGCCTGCAGCGCGGCGGCCTCCTCGTAGGTGAGCCCGTACAGCTCGGAGCCGGGCAGCTCGATCCGGTAGCGGCCGCGCAGCAGCTCGACCACGTGGTCCGAGCCCGGCTCGCCGGGGGCGGCCGCGTGCACCAGCGGACGGAACACCCCGACCCGGTCCACCTGGCGGGTGAGCAGTTCCATGACCCCGAGTTCGACCGCCTGTCGGCCGTCCCCCCGGTCGATGCCGGTCACGTACACGCTGCGCGCCACGTGGATGTCTCCGTCCCGTCGCCTCGGAAGGTGGTCATCTCGACCATACCTTCGCACCCCGAACAGCCGTCCGCGAGCAGAGGTCGCCCCGGGCGGCAAGGGACGAAGGTCACCTCCCGGCTCGCCTCCGGGCGCCCGCGGGAGGGGCGCCCGGAGGGCGGGGGTCAGCGTGCCGGGCGGAGCCAGACGGTGGCGAGCGGGGGGAGGACCAGCTCGGCGGAGCGGGGCTGGCCGTTCCACCCGACCGGCTCGGCCTTGACCGGGTGGGAGTTGCCGATGCCGCTGCCGCCGTAGGTCTCGGCGTCGGTGTTCAGCACCTCCTCCCAGAGCTGCTCGCGGCCGTCCAGGGCGGGCAGGCCGACCCGGTGGCCGTGCCGGACGACGGGGGAGAAGTTGCAGACGGCGACCAGCGGGGTGCCGTCGGCGGCGAAGCGGACGAAGGAGAGCAGGTTGTCCTCGGCGGCGCCGCCGTCCAGCCAGCGGAAGCCGTCCGGGGTGGTGTCGAGCTCCCACAGGGCGGGGGTGTCCCGGTAGATCCGGTTGAGGTCGCGGACCAGGCGGCGCGCGCCCAGGTGTTCCCGGTGCGCCGGCCACTTCTCGTCGAGCACCCACCACTGCGGGCCCTGCTCGTGGTGCCATTCCGCGCCCTGGGCGAACTCCTGCCCCATGAACAGCAGTTGCTTGCCCGGGTGGGACCACATGAAGCCCAGGTAGGCGCGGTGGTTGGCGCGCTGCTGCCACCAGTCGCCGGGCATCTTGGAGACCAGGGCCTGCTTGCCGTGGACGACCTCGTCGTGCGAGATCGGCAGGATGTAGTTCTCGGAGTAGGCGTACACCATCGAGAAGGTGATCTCGTTGTGGTGGTACTTGCGGTGCACCGGCTCCTTGGACATGTAGACCAGCGAGTCGTGCATCCAGCCCATGTTCCACTTCAGTCCGAAGCCGAGGCCGCCGGCGTCGGTGGGCCGGGTGACGCCGTCCCAGGCGGTGGACTCCTCCGCGACGGTGAGTACGCCGGGGCAGCGGCGGTAGACGGTCGCGTTCATCTCCTGGAGGAACGAGGCCGCGTCCAGGTTCTCCCGGCCGCCGTACTGGTTGGGCGTCCAGTCGCCGCCCTCGCGGGAGTAGTCGAGGTAGAGCATCGAGGCGACCGCGTCCACCCGCAGACCGTCGACGTGGAACTCCTCGCACCAGTAGACGGCGTTGGCGACCAGGAAGTTGCGCACCTCCTTGCGGCCGTAGTCGAACTCCAGCGTCCCCCAGTCCGGGTGCTCGGCGCGCAGCGGGTCGGCCGGCTCGTACAGCGGCTCGCCGTCGAAGCGGGCGAGCGCGAAGTCGTCCTTGGGGAAGTGCGCGGGCACCCAGTCGACGATCACGCCGATGCCGTGGCGGTGCAGGGTGTCCACCAGGTACCGGAAGTCGTCGGGGCCGCCGAGCCGGGCGGTGGGGGCGTAGTAGCCGGAGACCTGGTAGCCCCAGGAGCCGCCGAAGGGGTGCTCCATCACCGGCATGAACTCCACGTGGGTGAAGTTCAACTCCTTGACGTAGCGCGGCAGTTCTTCGGCGATCTCGCGGTAGGTGGTGAGCTCGGGCCGCCAGGAGGCCAGGTGCAGCTCGTACACCGACATCGGCGCGCGGTGGTGTGCGGCGCGCGCCCGGCGGGCCATCCACTCGCCGTCCTGCCACGCGTACGAGGAGGAGGTGACCACCGAGGCGGTGCCGGGCGGGCACTGGGCGGCCCGGGCCAGCGGGTCGGCCTTGTCGAGCACCCAGCCCTGCCGGGTGTGGATCTCGTACTTGTACGTGGTGCCCTCGGCGAGGCCGGGGACGAACAGCTCCCAGATCCCGGAGGAGCCGAGCGAGCGCATCGGGTGGCCGGTGCCGTCCCAGTGGTTGAAGTCGCCGATCAGCCGGACCCCGACGGCGTTCGGCGCCCAGACCGCGAAGGCGGTGCCGGGGACGCCGCCGACGGTGCGCACGTGCGAGCCGAGCGCCTGCCACAGCTGCTCGTGCCGGCCCTCGGAGATCAGGTGCAGGTCGAGCTCGCCGAGGGTGGGCGGGGTGCGGTAGCCGTCGTGCTGGCGCAGCGGCTCGCCGCCGGGGTAGGTCACCAGCAGGGTGTAGTCCGGGAGTTCGCGGCCCGCCAGCAGTCCGGTGAACAACCCGCCCTGCTGGTGGGTGAGTTCGGCCGGGCCCTGGGAGGTCTCCACCACCACCCGCTCGGCGAACGGGCGCAGCACCCGGATCGCCGTCCCGCCGTGCACCGGGTGCGCGCCGAGCAGCGCGTGCGGGTCGTGGTGCTGCCCGCCCACCAACCGCTCCACCTCGGCCGGCGGCAGCGGCGCCTCGGGGAGGCGCAGAGCGCCCGTCGGAAAGTCCGTCACGAGGGGGGCCTCGGGTGCGGTTACTCCTTCGTCGGTCGCTGGTCGCTCTCCCTCCTTGCCCGCCATCGGGCAGGAGGGGCCCAGGCTTTCGGCACCGGCGCGCCCTTCGGCTCGGGGCGGGGCGGAGGCCCCGGCCGAGAAGGTGGCCGGAACGGGGCGGGTGGGGCGGCCGGTCGGGTCGAGCGACGTCACGGCGTGGTCCTCCTGCGGCGGGGGTGGGCGAACTCGTGGCGGGCGGGACGGGGAGGGCGGGGTCAGACGGAGAGGGCGAGCCGGTTGATCGCGGCCAGTGGGATCGGAAGCCAGCTGGGCCGGTGCCGGGCCTCGTACACCACCTCGTACACCGCCTTGTCGATCTCCAGCGCCCGCATCAGCTCCGGCGAGGCGGCCGGGTCGGCGCCGCCCCCGGCGGTGTAGCCGGCGCAGAAGGCGGTGCGGTTGCGCTGGGCCCAGGCGGCGGCGAGGTGGGCCAGCTCCGGGTCGACCGGGCCGCCGGCCAGCAGGTGGGCGGCCGCGTAGTCGAAGGAGCGCAGCATCGCGGCGACGTCGCGCAGGGCGGGCTGCGGCTCGCGGCGCTCGTTGACGGACTTGGCCGGTTCGCCCTCGAAGTCCAGCAGCACCCAGCCGTGCGGGGTGCGCATGGCCTGCCCGAGGTGCAGGTCGCCATGGATGCGCTGGACCGGCAGGCCGTCCGGGTGGGCGTCGGCGAGCTGCTGGAAGGCGGTGCGCAGGGCGGCCCGGAAGCGCAGCAGTCCGGGGACGGCGGCGACGGCGCTGTCCAGCCGGTCGGCCATCGCGGTGGCGAGCCGTCCGGTCTGGGTGCGGTCGAGCCGGGCGACCGGCATCGAGCGGGCCAGCACCCGGTGCACCTCGGCGGTGGCCCGGCCGAGCCGGTGGGCCTCGATGGCGAAGTTGCCGGGGGAGCGGTCGCCCTTGAGCCGGCCGACCTGGTCGAGGGCGAGTTCCCAGCCGTCCTCGGCGTCCGGCAGGTAGCGCTGCAGCAGCCCGAGGGTGGCGGGCTCGGCGCGTTCCATCCGGCTCTCGAACCAGGCGGCGACCCGGGGGATGCGGGTGGAGCCGGCCCGGGAGAGCGCGAGCGAGAGCTCCAGGTCGGGGTTGGTGCCGGGGTGGATGCGGCGGAACAGCTTGAGGATGTAGGAGGTGCCGTAGATGACCGAGCTGTTGGACTGCTCGGCGGTGGAGGCGCGGCCGGGGATGTTGGTGGGGAGTCCGGAGCCGGGGGTGCGGCGGAAGGACAGCGAGCCGAAGCGGTCGCCGGTGGCGAGGTGTTCCAACAGGCGGCCGGTGAGCTCGGGGTCGTGCACCGCGTCGTAGAGGGCGGCGCCGTCGTACGGGCCCTGGCTCAGCCGGCCGAGCACCGCGCTGGGCTCGATGTCCGTGGGGCCTTGCGAGCGGACGCCGAGCAGGAGTTGGTAGATGTCGCCGTGCGGGGCGCCGACCGTGGTGGCGTGTTCGACCCGCAGCAGCAGGTGCAGCAGGGCCGGGTCGCCGACCTGGAGCGGGGTTCCGACCACCGGGGTGAGCCCGGTGATGGGCCGTCCCTTCCCGGCGTACCAGCGCTGGGTGGGGAGCCACTCGGCGATCAGCGGCAGGGCCGCCTGGACGAGCTCGCTGACCCCCAGGGCGGTTCTCCGGGGCCCGGTGCCCCGCACGCCCGCCGGCGCGGCGGAACCGGCCGGGGCGTCGTGCTGCACATGGGCTTGAGAACGGGAGGTTTCGGACATGACTCCCTTTCCCCGGAAGCACGCGGACTGCCCGACGAGTCGTGGCCGGGTCCGTCAGTCTTCCGGATTTCGGCGGCGCGGCGGTCGCGGCACGCGAGCACGGCTCGGGTGTCACGCCTTCGTGTGGGTGGCCGTTGGGCTGTTCTCCGTACGCGGTGGTGCAGAGAACTCCGGGGGCGCGGGGTTCAACTCGCGCCCCCGGAGGGTCAGGTGGTGCTGTGCGGACCGGGGTGCCGCGGAGCGTGGCGGATCGTTACTTCGGCCGCCTGGTCCCGCTCAGGCGCGGGGGCTGCCGGAGCTGGAACCAGTAGAAGCCGTGCCCGGCCAGCGTGAGCAGGTAGGGCCACTCGCCGATCGACGGGAAGCGCACCCCGCCGATCAGCTCGACCGGGTACCGCCCGCCGTACTGCCGCAGGTCCAGCTCGGTCGGCTGCGCGAACCGCGAGAAGTTGTTCACGCACATGACCAGGTCCCCCTCGTACTCGCGCACGAAGGCCAGCACGGCGGGGTTGCTGGACGGCAGTTCGGTGTAGGTGCCGAGGCCGAACGCCGGATTGAGCTTGCGGATCTCGATCATGCGACGCGTCCAGTGCAGCAGCGAACTCGAACTGCTCTGCTGCGCCTCGACGTTGGTCACCTGGTAGCCGTACACCGGGTCCATGATGGGCGGCAGACTGAGCCTGCCCGGGTCGGCCGAGGAGAAACCCGCGTTGCGGTCCGGGGTCCACTGCATCGGCGTGCGCACGCCGTCCCGGTCGCCCAGCCAGATGTTGTCGCCCATGCCGATCTCGTCCCCGTAGTAGAGCACCGGCGAGCCGGGCAGGGAGAGCAGCAGGGCGGTGAACAGCTCGATCTGGTTGCGGTCGTTCTCCAGCAGCGGGGCGAGCCGGCGGCGGATGCCCACGTTGGCGCGCATCCGGGGGTCCTTGGCGTACTCCGCGTACATGTAGTCGCGCTCCTCGTCGGTGACCATCTCCAGGGTCAGCTCGTCGTGGTTGCGCAGGAAGATCCCCCACTGGCAGCCGGCGGGGATCTGCGGGGTCTTGGCGAGGATCTCGGACACCGGGTAGCGGGACTCCCGGCGCACCGCCATGAAGATCCGCGGCATCACCGGGAAGTGGAACGCCATGTGGCACTCGTCGCCGCCCCCGGTGAAGTCGCCGAAGTAGTCGACCACGTCCTCCGGCCACTGGTTGGCCTCGGCGAGCAGGACGGTGTCCGGGTAGTCGGCGTCGATCTCCTTGCGGACCCGCCTGAGGAACTCGTGGGTCTCCGGCAGGTTCTCGCAGTTGGTGCCCTCGCGGGCGAACAGGTACGGCACCGCGTCCAGCCGGAAGCCGTCGATGCCGAGGTCCAGCCAGAACCGCAGCCCGGCGACCATCTCGTCCTGGACCCGGGGGTTGTCGTAGTTGAGGTCCGGCTGGTGCGAGAAGAACCGGTGCCAGTAGTACTGCTTGCGCACCGGGTCGTAGGTCCAGTTGGAGGTCTCGGTGTCGACGAAGATGATCCGGGCGTCCGGGTACTGCTTGTCGTCGTCGGCCCACATGTAGAAGTCGCCGTACGGCCCGTCCGGGTCCGCGCGGGAGGCCTGGAACCATGGATGCTGGTCGCTGGTGTGGTTCATGACGAAGTCGATGATCACGCGCATGCCGCGGGCGTGCGCGGCGTCGACGAACTCCATGAAGTCGGCGAGGTCGCCGAACTCCGGCAGCACCGACTTGTAGTCGGCCACGTCGTACCCGCCGTCGCGCAGCGGCGAGGCGAAGAACGGCGGGAGCCAGAGGCAGTCGATGCCGAGCCACTGGAGGTAGTCGAGCCTGGCCGTGAGCCCCTTGAGGTCCCCGACCCCGTCGCCGTTACTGTCCTGGAAGGACCGCACCAGCACCTCGTAGAAGACCGCACGCTTGAACCACTCAGGGTCCAGGTTCTTCTTGGAGGTCTCGGGGAAGGTGTCGGGGACGGGCTCGTTCACTGTCACGCTGGGTTCCTCCGAACCGTGAGGAGGTGAGCCGGCTCGGCTGAGGGATCGAGCCGGACGTAGTTGTGCCGGCCCCAGGTGTAGACGGCGCCGGTGAGCTCGTCGTGCACCGCGAACGGACCGTCGCCGTCGAGGGTGACGGTGGCCTCCTGGACGTGGTGCGGGTCGAGGTTGACCACCGTGATCACCTGGTCGGTCAGGCCCTCGGGGGTGGTCGCGGTCTTGGAGTAGGCGAGCACCTGTTCGTTGTCGGTGTGGTGGAAGCGCAGGTCGCGCAGCTGCTGCAGGGCGGGGTGGCGCCGACGCAGCCGGTTCAGCACGGTGAGCAGCGGGGCGAGGGTGTCGGTGCGGTTCCAGTCGCGCGGGCGGAGCTCGTACTTCTCCGAGTGCAGGTACTCCTCGGAGCCCGGGTGGGCCGGCTCGTTCTCGTACAGCTCGTAGCCGGCGTAGACGCCGTAGCTGGGGGAGAGGGTGGCGGCGAGCACCGCGCGGATCGCGAAGGCGGCGCGGCCGCCGTGCTGGAGGAAGGCGTGCAGGATGTCCGGGGTGTTGGCGAAGAAGTTGGGGCGCATGTAGGCCGCCGCGTCACCGGTGAGTTCGGTGAGGTACTCGGTGAGTTCGGTCTTGGTGTTGCGCCAGGTGAAGTACGTGTACGACTGGTGGAAACCGATCTTCGCGAGGGTGTGCATCATCGCCGGGCGGGTGAAGGCCTCTGCCAGGAACACGACATCCGGGTCGGTGCGGGCGATGTCGCCGAGCACCGTCTCCCAGAACACCACCGGCTTGGTGTGGGGGTTGTCGACCCGGAAGATCCGGACGCCGTGGGACATCCAGAATCGGAGGGTTCGAATGGTTTCCTTGACGATTCCATCCATGTCCTGATCGAAGTTGATCGGATAGATGTCCTGATACTTCTTCGGGGGGTTCTCGGCGTACGCGATGGTGCCGTCCGCGCGGTGGCTGAACCATTCCGGGTGCTTGTTCACCCACGGGTGGTCGGGGGAGCACTGGAGGGCGAAGTCCAGCGCCACCTCCAGGTGCAGGGCCCGGGCCTCGGCGACGAAGTGGTCGAAGTCCTCGATGGTGCCGAGGTCCGGGTGGACCGCGTCGTGGCCGCCCTCGGGGGAGCCGATCGCCCAGGGTGAGCCGACGTCGTGCGGACCGGCCGTCAGGGTGTTGTCCGGGCCCTTGCGGAAGGCTCGCCCGATCGGGTGCACCGGCGGCAGGTAGACCACGTCGAAGTCCATCGCGGCCACCGCCGGCAGTCGCTCGGCGGCGCTGCGCAGGGTGCCCGACAGCGGCGGCTCGACCCCGTTGGGGTCCACCACCGCACCCTCCGAACGGGGGAAGAACTCGTACCAGGAGCCGAACAGCGCGCGCTCGCGGTCCACCTGGAGCGGCAGCGGCCGGGAGGCGGTGAGCAGCTCGCGCAGCGGGTAGCGGGCCAGCAGCTCCAGCACCTCGGGGGCGAGCGCGGCGGCCAGCCGGGACAGCGGCGGCAGCCCCGGGTCGCGCAGCGCGTCGGCGGCGGCCACCACGTGCGCCCGGCCCTCCTTCTTCGGCACCCCGGCGGCGGCCTGCTCCAGCAGCCGGGCGCCCTCCTCCAGCACCAGCGCGGTGTCGATCCCGGCCGGCAGCTTGATCGAGGCGGCCTTGCGCCAGGTGGCGATCGGGTCGCTCCACGCCTCCACCAGGTACGACCAGCGGCCGGGCGCGGTCGGGGTGACGTACGCGCCCCAGCGGTCGGTGCCCTCGGCGAGCTCGCGCATCGGCGTCCACGGGCCGCTGCGGCCGCGCGGGTCGCGCAGCACCACGTTGGCGTTGACGGCGTCGTGGCCCTCGCGGAAGACGGTCGCGGTGACCGCGAAGGTCTCGCCGACGACGGCCTTGGCCGGGCGGCGGCCGGCGTCGACGGTGGGGCTGACGTCCAGGACGGGGATGCGGCCGATCACGGTGTCGCTCTCTGTCGTCTTGCGGGCGGAGGGCTTGGTGGCGGTCTTGGTGGTGCTCTTGGCGGGGCTCTTGGCCGCGCCCTTCGCGCCGCTCCTGCGGGCAGGGGCGGTCGCGGCGGCAGCGGTCGGGGCACCGGCCCCGGGGTCGGCGGCCGGGCGGGTGGTGGCCGTCGCGGCGGCGGTGCGGCGCGTGGTGGTGGTGCGCCTGCGCGGTGCCGCGGTCCGGCCCTCCTCGACCCCGGGTTGTCGGGCCGCTGCGGAGGGCTGTGCTGTGGAGGCCGGGGCTTCGGAGGATTCGGTACGGTCCGCCCCGGACACCCTGGGCGACGGCATCGCCGGGTCTGTCCGAGTGTCAGAATCCATCCGCGCGGCGGATTCCGCGACCGCTGCGTCGAGGGTTTCGGCCACCGGTGTGGACTGGTCCCGCGTGTCGCCGTGCATGCCAAACTCCTGCCCGAGATCGGCGGCAGCTCCCGCGGGCCGGGGTTCGGGCCAGGGGAGTGCCGGGAGGACTGCTGGGGTGGGGAGGACGTGCGACCGGAGCCTGCCCGCGCCGCTGTCCCCGGCAACCTGCCCGGCGCCCGCCGTGGCGGTGGCTGGACGCCCCGGAGCCCGCGCGTGTCCCGGCGCACGCCTCCGGGGGGCACGCCCCTGGCGGCTCGGTCGACCCGTGAACGAGCGGACCGGTGTGGAGGACACGCGTCGGTGCGCGGCGCACACCGAACGGGCTAAGGGGGAACGGGAACGATCAACGCGAAAAGGATTCGGACGTGCTGCTTCACGGTGACGGGAGGCGTCCCCGCAGCATCTACGACCTTCGGTCATCCTCGCACCGGGGACAAGGTTTTCGCAGCGGTACGACAGTAGTTTCGGGCTTTGTCCGGAGTGGATGAGCATCCGGAAATGGAGCTGTTCCGCAGAGTTCATGCATTGGTAGCGCGACGCCCCGGAATGTGCGCCTCGCGCGCCCCCCGTGCAGACCAATGCGCCGAATGCGATCTCATCAATAGGCCGAACGGATGCCCAATAGCCCACATGACCCACTGTCATGGCGACCGCGAAGGCTACGCTTCACGCCTGTGAAGGCAATCCGCAGATTCACCGTCCGCACCGTCCTGCCCGAACAACTCCAGCCGTTGCACGAGCTGGCCCTCAACCTGCGCTGGTCCTGGCATCCCGAGACCAGGGACCTCTTCCGGTCCGTGGACCCGGAGGTCTGGGCCGCGACCGGCGAGGACCCGGTGCGGCTGCTCGGGGAGGTCCCGGCCGCCCGGCTCGCCGCGCTCGCCGCCGACCGGCGGTTCCTGCGCAGACTCGGCGACCTCGCCGACGACCTGCGCGAGTACCTCACCGGGCCGCGCTGGTACCAGACCCAGCTGGAGGCCGGGGCCACCCCGCCGCCCGCCGCGATCGCCTACTTCTCGCCCGAGTACGGCATCGCCGCCACACTGCCCCAGTACTCCGGCGGCCTCGGCATCCTGGCCGGCGACCACCTCAAGGCGGCCAGCGACCTCGGCGTGCCGATCATCGGCGTCGGGCTGTTCTACCGGCACGGCTACTTCCGCCAGTCGCTCAACCGGGACGGCTGGCAGCAGGAGCGCTACCCGCTGCTGGACCCGGACGAGCTCGCCGTCAGCCTGCTCCGCGGGCCCGACGGCACCCCCTGTCGGGTCGACCTCGCCCTGCCAGGCGGCCGCACCCTGGCCGCCCACGTCTGGAAGGCCGAGGTCGGGCGGGTCCCGCTGCTGCTGCTCGACTCCGACATCGAGGCCAACTCGCCAGCCGAACGGGACGTCACCGACCGGCTCTACGGCGGCGGCAGCGAGCACCGGCTGCTCCAGGAGATGCTGCTCGGCATCGGCGGTGTCCGGGCCGTGCGCGCCTACTGCCGGCTCACCGGGCACCCCGCCCCCGAGGTCTTCCACACCAACGAGGGCCACGCCGGCTTCCTCGGCGTCGAACGGATCCGCGAACTGGTCGCCGCCGGCCCCGCCGGAACCGACACCGCGGGCCTGGACTTCGCCGCCGCCCTGGAGTCCGTCCGGGCCGGCACCCTGTTCACCACCCACACCCCCGTCCCGGCCGGCATCGACCGCTTCGACCGCGAGCTGGTCGCCCGCCACTTCGGCGGCGACGTCGCACTGCCCGGTGTCCCGGTCGAGTCGGTGCTCGGGCTCGGCGCCGAGACCTGGTACGGCGGGGACCCGAAGCTGTTCAACATGGCCGCCATGGGCCTGCGGCTCGCCCAGCGCGCCAACGGGGTCTCCACCCTGCACGGCGAGGTCAGCCGCTCGATGTTCAACGGCCTCTGGCCCGGCTTCGACCCCGCCGAGGTGCCGATCACCTCGGTCACCAACGGCGTCCACGCCGCCACCTGGATCGACCCGGCAGTGGTCCGCCTCGGCGCCGCCGAGATCGGCGCCGACCGCGCCGAGGAGGCGATGACCACCGGCGAGACCCAGCGCTGGACCGGCCTGGAGCGGATCGCCAACACCGAGATCTGGGACCTGCGCCGCAGCCTGCGGGCCCAGCTGGTGGACGAGGCCCGCCGCCGGCTGCGCGCCTCCTGGCGCCAGCGCGGGGCCGGCGAGGCCGAACTCGGCTGGGTCTCCTCGGTGCTCGACCCCGACGTGCTCACCATCGGCTTCGCCCGCCGGGTGCCCTCGTACAAGCGGCTCACCCTGATGCTGCGCGACCCGGACCGGCTGCGCGGCCTGCTGCTGCACCCCACCCGGCCGGTGCAGATCGTGGTGGCGGGCAAGGCCCACCCGGCCGACGACGGCGGCAAGCGGCTGATCCAGCAGATGGTCGCCTTCGCCGACGACCCGACGGTGCGGCACCGGATCGTCTTCCTGCCGGACTACGACATGGCGATGGCCCGGCGCCTCTACCCGGGCTGCGACGTCTGGCTGAACAACCCGCTGCGCCCGCTGGAGGCCTGCGGCACCTCCGGGATGAAGGCCGCGCTCAACGGCTGCCTCAACCTGTCCGTCCTGGACGGCTGGTGGGACGAGTGGTACGACGGCCAGAACGGCTGGGCGATCCCCACCGCCGACGAGGCCGCCGGCGTGCTCGACCCGGAGAGCAGCGAGGCCGAGCGGCGCGACGACATCGAGGCCGCCGCGCTGTACGACCTGATCGAGGAGCAGGTCGCCGGCCGGTTCTACGACCGGGGCACGGACGGGCTGCCGCACCGCTGGATCGCCATGGTCCGGCACACCCTGGTCACCCTCGGACCCAAGGTGCTGGCCGGGCGGATGGTGCGCGAGTACGTCGAGCGGCTGTACGCCCCGGCGGCGCTGGCCGAGCGGGAGCTGAGGGTGGAGCTCCCGCCCCGAGCCGAAGGGCGCGCCGACGTCGCGAGCGAGGAGCGACAGGCGACCGACGGGGGAGAGAGCGCCGGAGCGAAGAGCGTCGGCACCGGGTTCGAGCGCCTGGAGGCGAGCGGGCGGGTCACGGCCGCCCGTGAGCTGGCGCTGTGGAAGGCGAAGGTCCGGGACGGCTGGCCGGCCGTGCGGGTCGAGCACGTCGAGGCCGACTGCCCGGCCGAGGCCCAGGAGCTGGGCAGCTCGCTGGCGCTGCGGGTGCAGGTCGCGCTCGGGGCGCTGGAGCCGGGCGACGTCGAGGTGCAGGCGGTCTCCGGCCGGGTGGACGAGACCGACGGCATCTCGGACGCCTCGGTGCTCGCCCTCAAGCCGGTCGGCGGTCCGGACCTGGACGGCCGCACCCGTTACGAGGGCTCGCTGGAGCTCGGCCGCACCGGCCCCTTCGGTTACACCGTCCGGGTGCTGCCCGCCCACCCCCGACTGGCCTCCCCGGCCGAGCTGGGGCTGGTCGCCCTCCCGGCGGAGTCGGCGGGGATGGACGCGGGGCTGCTGCGCTGACACCCGCGGGCGCTGACACCGCCCGCCGCGGCTGCCGTCCGGCGTGCTACGGACGGCAGCCGTCCGCTTGCCCTGTTCATCGGGCGAGGGGAGCGTGATGGTCATGATCGCCGGACCGGCACACCGACTTCGCGGTGACGTGGGCTGACCCGCCCACAGGAGCCGAGCGGCCCGGCCGGGTGCGTGACGGCGCACCCGGTCGGGCACAACTGTGGAGCCTCCTAGACGAGGCTGTCCCGCCAGGCCCGGTGGAGGGCGGCGAAGCGGCCGGAGCCGTCGATCAGGTCCTGCGGGGAGCCGTCCTCGACGATCCGGCCCTGGTCCATCACCAGGACCCGGTCGGCGATCTCCACCGTGGAGAGCCGGTGCGCGATGATCACCGCCGTCCGGCCGGCCAGCACGGTGCGCATCGCCCGCTGGACCGCCTGCTCGCCGGGCACGTCCAGGGAGCTGGTGGCCTCGTCCAGGATCAGCACGGCCGGGTCGGCCAGCAGGGCACGGGCGAAGGCGACCAGCTGGCGCTGGCCGGCGGAGATCCGGCCGCCGCGCTTGCGCACGTCGGTGTCGAAGCCGTTCGGGAGCGCGGTGATGAAGGCGTGGGCGCCGATGTCGCGGGCGGCCTGCTCGACCTCCGCGCGGGTGGCGCCGGGGCGGCCGATCGCGATGTTCTCCGCGACGGTGCCGGAGAACAGGAAGGACTCCTGGGTCACCATCACCACTGCGCGCCGCAGCTCGGGGGTGGCGAGGTCGCGCAGGTCCACCCCGTCCAGCCGGATCCGGCCGTCGGTGGGGTCGTAGAAGCGGGCCAGCAGCTTGGCGACCGTCGACTTGCCCGCGCCGGTCGCCCCGACCACCGCGACCGTCTGCCCGGCCGGGATCAGCAGGTCGAAGGGCGGCAGCACCTCCTTGCCGGTGCGGTAGGCGAAGCGGGTCCGCTCGAACGAGACCTCGCGGGCTGTGACTGTGACTCGCCCGCTCGCCTCCGGGCGCTCGGACCCGGTGCCGACGCTCTTCGCTCCGGCGCTCCCTCCTTCGTCGGTCGCTGGTCGCTCTCCCTCCTTGCCCGCCATCGGGCAGGAGGGGCCCACGCTTTCGACACCGGCGCGCCCTTCGGCTCGGGGCGGGAGCCGTTTCGGCTCGGTCGGCTCGGCGACGGTCGGCTCGTGGGCCAGCAGGCCGGCGATCTTCTCCAGCGCCGCGGCGGCGGCCTGGTAGCTGTTCAGGAACATCGCCAGCTGGTCGATCGGGTCGAACAGGCGGCGCAGGTAGAGCACGAAGGCGGTGAGCACGCCCAGCTCCAGCGCGTCGTCCACCACCAGGTAGGCGCCGAACAGCACGATGCCGGTGGTCCAGAGGTTGGCGGTGGCGCGGGAGAGGCCGACGTAGCGGGCGAGCTCCAGGAAGCCCTCCGCGTTGGCCGTGGAGGACTGGGAGTTGACCACGGCGAAGGCGGCGTCGTTGGTCTTCTCGCGGCGGAAGGCCTGCACCGGGCGGATGCCGTTCATGGTCTCGGTGAAGCGCACGATCATCGAGGCCGCGGCGGTCCGAGAGCGGCGGTAGACCCGGCGGGAGCGGGTGCGGAAGGAGCGGGCGACCAGGGCCAGCGGCAGGAAGGCGAGCAGCGAGGCCAGGCCGAGCCGCCAGTCCAGCACCACCAGCAGCACCGAGATGTAACAGACCGACAGGAAGACGGTCAGCAGCTCCTGGAGCCCTTCGGAGAGCAGCTCGCGCAGCGCGTCGATGTCGCTGGTGGCGCGGGCGATGATCCGACCCGAGGTGTAGCGCTCGTGGAAGTCCAGGCTGAGCCGCTGGGCGTGCCGGAAGATCCGGCCGCGCAGCTCCAGCAGGACGTCCTGGTTGACCCGGGCGCTGACCTTGATGAACGCCCACTGCAGCAGCGGGCTGAGCAGGGCGCAGCACAGGTAGCCGGCCACCACCGCGATCAGCGGGCCGGAGTCGTGTTCGCGCAGCGCCGGGATGCCGCGGTCCATCGCCACCGCGACCAGCAGCGGGCCGGACTGCAACGCGGCCTGCTGGACCAGGATCACCACCATCGCGACGGCGATCCGGGCCCGGTGCGGGCCGAGCAGCGAGCGCAGCAGTGCCCTCGGCGCGCCGGGCGGGACGGGGATGTCCTCCTCGTCGGCCGGGGGCGGGGGCAGCTCCTCCTCGACCGGCCCGGCCGGCTCGGCCGGTTCGGGCTGGGAGGGCTGGGCGGGCTGGACGATGGTGGTCATCGGGCGGGCTCCCTGTCCGAAACGAAGGGGCCGTCCGACCCGAGGGCGGCCTCGCCCGACATCAGTTCGCGGTAGTGCGCGCTGTCGCGCAGCAGTTCCTGGTGGGTGCCGACGGCTTCGATCCGGCCGTCCGCGAGCACCGCGACCCGGTCGGCGAGCAGCACGGTGCTCGGGCGGTGGGCGACCACCAGGGCGGTGGTGGAGCCGAGCACCTCGCGCAGCGCCCGTTCGACCAGGGCCTCGGTGTGCACGTCGAGGGCGGAGAGCGGGTCGTCCAGCACCAGGAAGGCTGGGCGGCCGACCACCGCGCGGGCCAGCGCGAGGCGCTGGCGCTGGCCGCCGGACAGGCTCAGGCCCTGCTCGCCGACCTCGGTCTCCACCCCGGCCGGGAGCTGGTCGACGAAGCCGGCCTGGGCGGTGGCGAGGGCCGAGCGCAGCTGCCGCTCGTCCGCGCCGGGGGCGCCCATCAGCACGTTCTCCCGGACGGTGGCGGAGAACAGGGTGGGCTCCTCGAAGGCCACCGCGACCAGTTCGCGCAGCTTCTCCCGGGGCAGCTCGCGGATGTCCCGGCCGTCCAGGGTGATGGTGCCGGCGGTGGCCTCGTACAGCCGGGGGAGCAACGCGGTGAGCGTGGTCTTGCCGCTGCCGGTCGTGCCGACCAGGGCCATCGTCTCGCCGCTGCGGACGTGCAGGTCGATGCCGGCCAGCAGGTCGGGGCTGTCGGCGGGGGCGTCGGGGTAGCGGAAGCGGACGCCGGTGAAGCGGATGCCGTCCGGGGCGCCGAGGCGGGTGGCGGTGCCCCGGTCCTCGGTCTCGGGTTCGTCCAGGACCTCGAAGAAGCGGTCGGTGGCGGTGGCGGCCTCGTTGGCGTAGGCGAGCAGCCAGCCGAGCGACTCGACCGGCCAGCGCAGCGCGAGCGCGGTGGAGAGGAAGGCGACCAGGGTGCCGGCGCTCAGTTCGTCGTGGGCGACCAGGTAGGCGCCGACGGCCAGGGCGCAGCCGAGGGCGATCTCCGGCAGGCCGACGATCACCGCCCACAGGTTGGCGAGCAGGTGGGCCTTGCGCAGTTCGGTGTGGCGCAGCCGGTGCGACTGTTCGCGGAAGTGCTCGGCCATCGAGCGGTGGCGGCCGAAGGCCTTGAGGATGCGGATGCCGAGGATGGACTCCTCGACCACGGTGGCGAGGTCGCCGTTCTGGTCCTGGGCGAGCCGGGCTGCGCCGGAGTAGCCGGACTCGAAGCGCCGGGTGAGCACGAACAGCGGCACGGAGGGCAGCAGGACGATCAGGGCGAGCCGCCAGTCCTGGGTGAACATCAGCACCGTGCCGGCCAGGAACGTCACCGAGTTGACGACCAGGAACACCAGCGGGAAGGCCAGGAACAGCCGCATGGCGTTCATGTCGGTGGTGGCCCGGGAGAGCAACTGGCCGGAGCCCCAGCGGTCGTGGAAGGAGACCGGCAGCCGCTGGAGCTTGGCATAGAGGTCCCCGCGCATGGCGGCCTCCAGCCGGCCCAGCGGGCGGGAGAGGACCACCCGGCGGGTGTAGAACAGCGCGGCCTCGACCACGCCGAGGGCCAGCAGCAGGCCGACCGGCGGCCAGAGGCCGGCCAGGTCGTGTGAGGCGAGCGGGCCGTCGACGATCCGGCCGAGCACCATCGGGACGGCGAGGGTGCTGAGCATGGCGAGCGAGGCGGCCGACACCGAGACGGCGAGGCGGCCGCGCACGGCCCGGGCGTAGGGCCACAGGCGCAGCAGGGAGCGGACCGTGGAGCGGTGGCTCCCGGCCGCGGGGGCGTCGTCTTGTCGGTTCTCGGCCATCGCGGTGAGGGTAGGCAGAGAGCCCGTCACTTCTCATCCGGTTTTTCGCCCCTGTCGGTGGCACCCGGCGAGAACCGGCCATCCGGACGGGCGGGGCGCGTGCGGAGCTCGGGGCGCGCGATGCCGTTCGTGCAGGGAGTAGTGCGCCGCGCGCCTCTTGCGAGCCCCTGCCGATCGGCCGATGACAACTCCTGACGGATGTTCATTGGTGCGCGAGTGACAGGAGTGTGCAGATGACGGTCGAGACCGGAACCACCCCGGGCCCCGGCTCCGCAACCGTGCAGGTACGGGCCCAGCTCTCCCTCAGCACGACCGCCGCGCGGAACCTGGCGACGACGACCAAGTCGAAGCCTCAGATGCAGGCGATCAGCTCCCGCTGGCTGCTCAAGATGCTGCCGTGGGTGCAGGTCAGCGCGGGTACCTACCGGGTGAACCGCCGTCTGAGCTATGCCACCGGGCGCGGCCGGGCGAGCTTCACCAAGACCGGTTCCGCGGTGGCGGTGATCGCCCCCTCGCTGGCCGAGCTGCCGGTGCTGCGCGGTTTCGAGGATCAGGAGGTGCTGGCCGAGCTGGCCCGCCGGTTCACCCAGCGGGACTTCGCGCCGGGCGACGTCCTGGTGCGGGAGGGGGCGCCGATCGAGGAGGTGTTCCTGGTCGCGCACGGCAAGGTCGATCTGATCGGCACCGGCAAGTACGGCGACCAGACCATGCTCGGCTCGCTCGCGGACGGCGACTACATCGGCGACGAGGCGATCACCGACGGCGGCGGCACCTGGCCGTACACCGTGAAGGCGGCCACCGCCGGGGTCGCCATGGCGCTGTCCTGGCCGGTGCTGCAGGAGCTGATCGGCCGCTCCGAGGCGCTGCGCGAGCAGCTGCTGGGCTTCGCCGCCGACGCCGCCCAGGCGCAGAACGCGCACGGCGAGGCGGAGATCGACCTCTCGGCGGGCCACGAGGGCGAGTACGAGCTGCCCACCACCTTCGTGGACTACGAGCTGGAGCCGCGCGAGTACGAGCTGAGCGTCGCGCAGACCGTCCTCAAGGTCCACACCCGGGTCGCGGACCTCTACAACAAGCCGATGAACCAGACCGAGGAGCAGCTGCGGCTGACCATCGAGGCGCTGCGCGAGCGGCAGGAGCACGAGCTCGTCAACAACCCGGAGTTCGGCCTGCTCGGCAACGCCGACTTCGACCAGCGGATCCAGACCCTCGCGGGCGCGCCCACCCCGGACGACCTGGACGAACTGCTCAGCATGCGCCGTGACACCGACTACCTGTTCGCCCACCCGCGGGCGATCGCGGCCTTCGAGCGGGAGTGCAGCAAGCGCGGCGTCTACCCCGGCACGGTCGACGTCCTCGGCAAGCAGCGGCCGATCTGGCGCGGGGTGCCGATCTTCCCGTGCAACAAGATCCCGGTGACCGAGGACCAGACCACCTCCTTCATCGCGATGCGGGTCGGCGAGGACAACCAGGGCGTGGTCGGCCTCACCCAGGTCGGCATCCCGGACGAGGTCGAGCCCGGCCTGAACGTGCGCTTCATGGGCATCGACGAGAAGGCGATCGCCTCCTACCTGGTCAGCGCCTACTACTCGGCGGCGGTGCTGGTGCCGGACGC
Source organism: Kitasatospora sp. NPDC058190 (assembly GCF_042883685.1). Lineage (NCBI taxonomy): Bacteria > Bacillati > Actinomycetota > Actinomycetes > Kitasatosporales > Streptomycetaceae > Kitasatospora > Kitasatospora sp. NPDC058190. The sequence goes on along the minus strand of NZ_JBHVVI010000013.1, from coordinate 2,500 downwards.
GATCGGCATCCTGGAGAACGTCGAGGTCGGTCACGCCCCGGCCTGATCACCCCACGTGGGCGGGCGCCCGCAGCAGCTGCAGCGAGCGCCCGCCCAGCACCACCGCGCCCCGCGGGTACGGCTCGCCCGTGGCCGCGGCCGCCGTGTCCACCACCGTCTCGTACGCGGCCTCCGGCGCCGCCCAGGGCTCCCCGGGCAGGCTGAACACCACCGGTTCGCGGCCCGCGTTGAGCAGCAGCAGGAAGCTGTCGTCCCCGGTCGGCCGGCCGGCCTCGTCCCGTTCGGACATCGCGCTGCCGGAGAGCAGCATGCCGAGGCAGGCGGTGGGGGCGAACCAGTCCGCCTCGGTCATCTCCTTGCCGAGCGGGGTGAACCAGGCGAGGTCCGGCTGACCGCCGGGGGCGGCGGCCCGGCCGGAGAAGAACGCCCGTTGGCGCAGCACCGGGTGGGCGCGGCGCAGCCGGATCAGCCGGGCGGTCAGGTCGCACAGCTCGCGCCAGCCGGGCTGCTCCAGCAGTGACCAGTCGAGCCAACTGACCTCGCCGTCCTGGCAGTAGGCGTTGTTGTTGCCGCCCTGGGTGCGGCCGAGTTCGTCCCCGGCGGTGATCATCGGGACGCCGGCGGAGAGCAGCACCGTGGCCGTCAGGTTGCGCAGTTGGCGCAGCCGCAGCGCGTTGACCGCGGGGTCGGTGGTCTCGCCCTCGACGCCGTGGTTCCAGGAGCGGTTGTCGTCGGTGCCGTCCCGGTTGGCCTCGCCGTTGGCCTCGTTGTGCTTGCGGTCGTAGGAGACGAGGTCCCGCAGGGTGAAACCGTCGTGCGCGGTCACGTAGTTGACGGAGGCGTACGGGCGGCGGCCGCCGCGCTGGTAGAGGTCGGAGGAGCCGGAGAGCCGGTAGCCGAGTTCACGCACGTCCGGGCGGGCGCCGCGCCAGAAGTCCCGTACGGTGTCGCGGTACTTGTCGTTCCACTCGGCCCACAGCGGGGGGAAGCCGCCGACCTGGTAGCCGCCCGGGCCGACGTCCCAGGGCTCGGCGATCAGCTTCACCCGGCTGAGCACCGGGTCCTGGGAGACGGCGGCGAGGAAGGGGTGCTCCATGTCGACCCCGTCCGTGCCCCGGGCCAGGGCGGCCGCGAGGTCGAAGCGGAAGCCGTCCACGCCCATCTCGGTGACCCAGTAGCGCAGTGCGTCGGTGATCAGCCGGATCACCTGCGGGCGGCGGGTGTCCAGGGTGTTGCCGCAGCCGGTGTAGTCGGCGTAGCCACGCGGGCGGTGCGGGGAGAGGCGGTAGTAGGCGGCGTTGTCGATACCGCGCAGCGAGAGCGCCGGGCCGAGTTCGGCACCCTCGGCGGTGTGGTTGAACACCACGTCGAGGATCACCTCGATCCCGGCGGCGTGCAGGGCGCGGACCATCCGCTTGAACTCGCCGACCTGGCCGCCGCGCGAGCCGGAGGCGGAGTAGCCGGCGTGCGGGGCGAAGTAGCCGATCGTGTTGTAGCCCCAGTAGTTGACCAGGCCGCGGGCCTGCAGGTGGTCCTCGCTGGCGTACTGGTGCACCGGCAGCAGCTCGACGGCGGTGACGCCGAGGCGGGTGAGGTGGGCGATCGCGGCGGGGTGGGCCAGGCCGGCGTAGGTGCCGCGCAGGTGGGGCGGGATGTCGGGGTGGCGCATGGTGAAGCCGCGGACGTGGAGCTCGTAGAGCACCGTCTCGGCCCACGGGGTCTTCGGGCGGTGGTCGTCGTACCAGTCGTCGTCATCGTGGACGACCACGGATCTGGGCACGTAGGGGGCGGAGTCGCGGTTGTCCCGGACGGTGTCGGCGACGTCGGCCTCCGGCCAGTTGCGGACGGCGGAGCAGGCGGCGTCGTGCGAGGTGTAACAGCCGTCGACGGCGCGGGCGTACGGGTCGAGCAGCAGCTTCGCCGGGTTCCAGCGCGCGCCGGTCCACGGGTCCCAGCGGCCGTGCACCCGGAAGCCGTAGCGGGCGCCGGGGCGTACGCCGGGCAGGAAGCCGTGCCAGATCTGGAAGTCCTGCTCGGTCAGGCGGTGCCGGCTCTCCCGGCCGTCCTCGTCGAACAGGCACAGGTCGACGGCCTCGGCGCCGGCCGCCCAGAGCGCGAAGTTGGTGCCCGCGCCGCCGAGTTGACCGGTCCGGAAGCGGGCGCCGAGTGGCTGCCAGCTGCCGGGCCACGGTGGTTCGGTCTGGCCCAGGCCGCCGCTCGGCCGTACCCCGGCTTCCAGCTCCTGCCCTGACGCCATGGCCGTCCCTCCCTGAACGGGGTGTCCCGGAACCCGTTCACCTTCTCTTTCCCGGATTGCGGGGGGAGGAAGCCGCTGAACGGGGGCTTACCGGCGGATGGCGGGGTGGGGGGTGTCTGTTGTGTTCGGGTGGCTTTCGGGAGGGTGGGTGGCCGGGGGCGGCTCCGGGGGCGGCCGCTCCGGGGGCTGGATGATTTTCAGACTGCCCATTCGGTGGGGTGGGGGCGTGGGGTGCGGTGGCAG